>JAICFA010000014.1 GCA_025923935.1 Candidatus Krumholzibacteriia bacterium | reverse complement strand
CCTACCGATAGAGTGCCTTGACCGAACCCCAGGTCGCCGATTCGACCGGGAGTGGGGCGCAGGTGTCGCATATCTGCCCGGGCGTGAAGACGAAGGAGAATTTTCCGCCCGTCGCGGGTTGCGCCACCGCTTCACAATCGAAGACCACGACGGTTTCTTCGGCGGGGTACCAATCGTCGCCCAGGTGTTTTTCGACGCGCAACTGATCGCACCCGACAAACGGTGCCCCGAAATACATGAATCCCACCGAACCAATCACGTAAGGCGACGGCCTGCAATCGAGATAGTCGACGGTGACGCCGTTGCCGAGCGGGTCGCCGATCGGATAAAGGGGCAGGTAGGGGTTGGTTAGACTGAAGGAAACGCTCAGCAGAGCCAATTCGTGAGCAATCCGCCACTTGCTCGCGCGCGCGCCGGCGCCACCCTCATCGATGACATAGACGAAGTTGATGACCGGCGGGGCCGCGAGCGGACCCGCGCATAGGGTGGCATAGGGGTCGGTGTAGAGGCCGATGTGATCGGCCGAAACCGGGGTGGTAGCGAGCACGAGTACAACCGCAATAGCGAGCAGTCTCATAGCGAACCTCCGTGGGTTGCCATGAGTCTAGTCGGTTATTGCGTCTACGGCAATTCCTCTGGGCTAGTCTTCGCGCAGCTTTGCGAATTCTTTGAGCCCCAAGTGCACCTTGAAGCGAGTCGCGCGATTGTCCCAACCCGCTTCCGGATTGGTGTATTGGAAGGCCCACGAGCTGCCGCCGTAGCCGCTCCTGCGCTCGTAGCCGATTACCGAGAAGCGGTACAACGTCTCGAGCGCTTCTTCGGCGGTGAGCGGATTCGCCGCTGAGCGACGCTGCTCGTATTGCGCGTCGAATTCCTCGCGCTGGAAGGTCATGGTGCTGATGGCCGAGCACGATTGCAGCGCTTCTTCCCAATGCGGCCAGTGCGCCATGATCTCGTCGTCGAGCTCGGACTTGAGGTAGTTGGAGTACATCTCGCGTGCGTTGACGACGTCGGGATTGGTGAGCACCAGGGGGTTGTCGCCGCGCTTCTTGGCCTGCACCAAGGCCGAGTTCATGAACTTGATGACGTCGCGCGGGCGCAGGAAGGTGCGCGAGAGGATGAACGTCCATTTGTTGTTGGACGACTTGAGCTGCTCGTTCTGCGTGATGGTTTCCCAACGCGCGGTGGGGCCGAGCTTGGCCCGCAAGCGCGTGGTGACGAGCTCGAGGAGAGAATCGCTGTCCCATTCCAAGCGCAGCGAAAGCTTCTCGGTGATCTTGTTCTTGTCGGAAAACGACAGCTTGTCCCACAGATCGGAACGCAAGTAGATGACCGGCTTCAAGGGGACACCGCTGTCGCGGAACGATTGCCGCACGGTGCGCACCGCCAGCACCAGTCCCGAGAGCATGCGCGCGCGTTCTTCCGTGAGCGTCGAAATGCCCTGGTCGAGCTCGTCGAAGTGGAGCATGAGCGAAGGAGCGCCCGCTTTGCGCGCCAGCTTCACCGTCGCGGCCAGCATTTGATCGGAGAGCGCGTTCAGCTCGGTGCCGAATTTGTGGTCGCCTTTGCTGCGGTCGAGCGCGATGGTGACGAGCTTGCAGCCGAGCACGGTCGGCTCGAAGGACATGCTCGACAAGCGCAACTTGGATGGCTTCAGCACGTCGTCGATTTGCAGCGATTCGCCGCCGTAATTGTCGATCAAGAACTGACGAATGGCCTTGGCGCTCTCATCGGTGGCACCCTTGGTGCGGGAGAGTGCGAGCGCCGCGAGCTGGACGGCGATGAAATACCGCCACGACGAGACGTACGCTTCCACGTCGGAAGAGCCGTGGTCGACGCGCTGCGCGTGGATCGCCCACGGATAGCCCGCCAGGTTCAAGCGGCGCGAGAGGCCCTTGCCGTTGCCTTCCGCGAAGTGGCGCACGAGTGCCGTCTTGCCCGCCCCTTTGCGGCCCAGCACGAGAAACACGTCGCCGTTCTTGATGCGCGTCACCGCATCGGTGGTGAGGAAGTACTCGAGAACGGCGTCGTCCTCGGCGGCGACATCGCCGAAGGAATCGAGCTGGCGCAGAGAGATCGCACTCTTGGTGGCGGTAGCCATGGCACTCCTCTTTGGGTTGAAACAGGACGAGGGCTGCAAGCCGCGTGCCTTGGGCGGGGAAGGGTGCAACCGCGCGAATGGTCGCCTATCGGGGTCTGTGATGGATTGCGCGATGCAGGTCGCGCTACTTGCAGGCGGATGTCTGCAGCGAGTCGACTTGGTGCTTGGCGTGGTAGGAGCTGCGCACCAGCGGGCCGGATTCGACGTGCTTGAAGCCCATCTTCAACCCTTCGCTCTTTATGTGTGCGAACTCTTCCAGCGTGTAGTAGCGGTCGAGCGGGAGTGCTGCCTTCTTGGGCGGAAGATACTGCCCGACGGTCAGGATGTCGCAGCCGGTGAGTGCGATGTCGCGCAGCGTGTCGAGGAGCTGCTCCATGGTTTCGCCCAGGCCCACCATGATGCCGCACTTCACCTTGAGATCGACGCCGTGCTGCTCTCTGTATAGTACCGAGTTCTCGAGGATCTTGAGCGTGTTCTCGTACACCGCGACGGGACGCACGCGGCGATAGAGGTGCGACGCCGTTTCGATGTTGTGCGCCAGGCACACCGGACGGGCGTCGAGGACGACGTCGAGAAGCTCGCGGCGGCCGTTGAAGTCGGGAATCAGGACTTCGACCATGCACTCCGGCGTGCGGCGGCGCACCGCGGCGATCACCTGCGCGAAGTGGCCCGCGCCTTCGTCGGGCAAATCGTCGCGGTCGACCGACGTGATCACCGCGTACTTGAGCTTGAGCGTGGCGATGGCTTCTGCCACGTGCTCGGGCTCGAGCGGGTCCACGCGGCCCGGCTTGCCCTTCATGACCGAGCAAAAGCCGCAGTGACGCGTGCACACGTCACCCAGGATCATGAAGGTGGCCGTGCCCTGGCCCCAGCATTCGTAGATGTTGGGGCAGCGCGCTTCCTGGCAGACGGTGTGGAGATTGAGCGTGGTTACCAGGTGATTGACGAGCTTGTACTCGTCGTTGGTGTGGAGACGAATCTTGAACCACTCGGGCCGCTGCGGCCGGTTGACGGGCTTAGTGGACACCGGTGGTCTCCTCGATCATCACGCGCTCGAAGATGCGGCCGAAGTTCTCGGTGATGCCTTCGCGCACGTCGCCGGGGTCGACGTCCTGCCCGAGCTCGCGCTGCAGCGACGTCATGGTGCACCCCTCGATGCCGCACGGATTCATGAGCGAGAAATAGGTGAGGTCGGTGGCGACGTTGAGGGCGAAGCCGTGCGACGTCACCCAGCGCGAGATGCGAATGCCGAGCGAAGCGATCTTGCGGTCGCCGATCCACACGCCGCGGTGGACGGGGTGGCGCTCGCCGATGACACCGAAGTCCGCGATGGTGTCGATCAACACCTGCTCGAGATCGTGGACGTATTGGCGGATGTCGCGCCGGCCCGACTCCAGCCGAAGGATCGGATATCCGACGATCTGACCGGGCCCGTGGTAGGTGACATCGCCGCCGCGGTCGGTCGTGACTATCTTGGCCCCGCGCGCCTCGATCAGGCGCTTGTCGGCGACGATGGCACTGCCGGTGGCGTTACGTCCTACGGTGATGACGTGCGGGTGCTCGACGAAAATCAGAACCTCGTCGCCTTTTTCGCGATACAGACGCTCGACGTGGCCTTTTTGGAGCGCGAAGGCGCGATCGTAGTCGACGACTCCCAAATCGATGGTACGACAGATGATGCGCTCGCTCGAGCCCATTAGACCCCCGCGGGTTTCTCCAGCTCGCGCTTGACCACCGTCAGGAAGCGAGCCGCGTCCGCACCGTCGATGATACGGTGGTCGTACGAAAGCGACAAGTAAACGATGGGACGAATCGCAATGGCGTCGTCGATGACGACGGGGCGCTTGACGATGGTGCCGATGCCCATGATGGCCGCCTGCGGCTGATTGATGATGGGCAGCCCGAAGGCTCCACCAAAGACGCCCACGTTGGTGATGGTGAAGGTCCCGCCTTGCACGTCGTCGGGAACGAGGCGCTTGGTGCGGGCTCGCTCGCCCAAGTCGGCGGCGGTCTTGGCCAGGCCGAGCAGGTTCATCTGGTCGGCGTGCTTGATCACGGGCACGATGAGCCCGTTCTCCAGGGCCACCGCGATGCCCACATTCACCGTCTTCTTATAAATGATGGTCTCGCCGTCGACGCTGGAGTTGATGATCGGGTACTCCTTCATGCCGCGGATGCAGGCTTCGATGAAGAAGGGCAGGAAGGTGAGCTTCACCCCTTCTTTTTCGAACTCGCGCTTGAGCGCCTCGCGGCGCTTGACCACTTCGTTCATGTCGACTTCGAAGATGGTGTAGACGTGCGGCGAAGTCGCTTTGCTCATCACCATGTGCTCGGCGATCTTCTTGCGCATGATGCTCATGGGTTCGCGCACGTCGTCGGCGCTGGCGACCACCGCGGGCCTGGCCGCGGCGGGCTTGGGCGCGGCGGGGGCCGGAGCACTCGGAGCTTCTTGTGGCGCCGGCGCCGGCTGCGGTGCCGCAGGCTGCGCCGGCGTGCTGATGGGAGCCGCCGAGGACGCAGCGGAGTCGATGTAGGTCATGATGTCTTTCTTGGTCACGCGGCCGCCTTCGCCGGTTCCTTCCACCAGCGACACGTCGACGCCGTGCTCGGCCGCGATCTTCTGCACCACCGGTGAGGAACGCACGAACGACGGCGCCTGCTGCGGCGCCTGGGTTGCGGTCTGCGCTTGCGGTGCGGGTTGAGCGGGGCGCTGTGCCGGAGCGGGACTCGGAGCGGGCGCGGGCTGGGGAGCGGCCGCGGCGGGCGCGGGAGCAGGTTCGGACTGCTGCGGAGCCGGAGCCGCTTTGGGCGCGGACTTCGCTTCGCCCTCTTGTCCGATGCGGCCTACTACGGTGTTGATCTCCACCGTCTTGCCTTCCGGCACCAAAATCTCCAACAACACACCGGCCGACGGCGACGGAATCTCGGCGTCGACTTTGTCGGTCGAGATTTCGAACAACGGCTCGTCGCGGTCGACGTTGTCGCCGACACCCTTGAGCCATTTCACGATCGTGCCTTCGGCGATACTCTCGCCCATTTGGGGCATAATCACATCGGTTGCCATGCTCGATTCCCTTTCTTAGTCGCGCCTAGTAGGCGGCGAGCTTCTTCGCTTTTGCGACGATGTCCTTCGTCTGCGGCAAGAACGCCTCCTCGAGCGGCGGGCTGTACGGCACCGGCGTGTCGGGGGGAGCGATGCGGACGATGGGACCATCCAAGTATTCGAATGCCTTTTCGGCGATGCGCGCGACCACCTCGCCGCCGGGGCCGCCGGTGAGCGTGGCCTCGTGCAGCACGATCACCTTGCTGGTCTTCTTCGCGGTGGTGAGGATCGCTTCTTCGTCGAGGGGAAGAATGGAGCGCAGGTCGAGCACTTCGACGTCGATGCCGTCTTGCGCGAGTGCCTCCGCGGCCTCTAGCGCTTTGTAAACCATGGCGCCGTAGGTGATGATGGAAAGGTCCTCGCCCTCGCGGCGTAGTGCCGCCTTGCCGATGGGAACCACGAAATCCTCCGCCGGCAAATCTTCTTTGATGCGGCGATAGAGATATTTGTGCTCGAAGTAGAGCACCGGATCCGGGTCGCGAATGGCGGCTTTGATCAAGCCCTTCGCGTCGTAGGCCGTCGACGGGCACACGATCTTCAAACCGGGAACATTGAAGAAGTATGCTTCCGGGTTCTGCGAGTGGAACGGGCCGCCGTGCACGCCGCCGCCCGACGGGCCGCGCACCACGATGGGCACGCCGGCGCCCCAGCGATAGCGGCACTTGGCCGCAAAATTAACGATCTGGTCGAACGCGCACGAGATGAAGTCGATGAACTGCATCTCCGCGACGGGCCGCATGCCCACCAGGGCCGCGCCGATGGCCGCGCCCACGATGGCGGATTCGGAAATGGGCGTGTCGATGACACGCATGGGACCAAACTTGTCGAGCATCCCCTTGGTCACCTTGAAGGCGCCGCCGTAGATGCCCACGTCCTCACCCAAGATGAAGACGCTCTCGTCCTTCTCCATTTCTTCCCAGATGCCTTCTTTAATGGCATCGATGTACGTGGTCACAGCCATGGGTTCGTTATCCTTCGTAGTAGACGTCTTTGGTGACTTCTTCCGGCGCCGGGTACGGCTGCTGCTCGGCCCAGTCGACGGCGTCGTCGACGATGAGCGCGCACTCCTTCTGCATCTCGTCGAGGCGCGACTGGGTGAGCGCGCCTTCTTCCAAGAGCGTGCGCTCGAAGCGAACGATCGGATCCTTGCGCTTCCATTCGTCGAACAACTCCGGTGGAACGTAGCCGGCGTCGTCGTGCGCCGAGTGTCCCGTCATGCGGAACGTCTTGTACTCGACGATCGACGGTCCGCCGCCCGAGCGCGCGAGATCGATGGCGCGCTTGGCCGAGTCGTACACGGCGAGAATATCGTTGCCGTCGACGACTTCGCCGGGAATGCCGTAGCCGGGTGCACGCATGGCGACGTCCTTGATCGCCATCTGCAGCTCCATCGGCGTGGAGTACGCGTACGCGTTGTTGTTGATGAAAAACGTGACCGGCAGCTTGTGAATGGACGCGAAGTTGATGCCCTCGTGCCAGTCGCCGCGCGACGTGGCGCCCTCGCCGTTGTAGCACAGCGCCACTTGCTTCTGCCCGCGCTGCTTGAAGGCCAGTGCGACTCCCGCCGCCACCGGCACGTTGTCGCCTAAATGGCTCACAAACGCGATGACGTTGTAGTTCATGTCGCCCATGTGCATGTTGCCGTCGCGGCCGCGCGTGAGCCCCGTCCTGCGGCCCATGTACTGCGCGATGATGCGCCGCGGGGTAACCCCGCGCATCAAGAACACGCCCATGTCGCGGTGCGACGGTGCGACGACGTCGTCCTTCTCCATGTGGATCGCCGTGCCGACGGAAATCGCTTCCTGCCCGCGCCCCACGTACACGCCACCCACGATGCGTCCCTGGCGATACAACTTCTTCTCGATGCGGTCCTCGATCTCGCGCACCAGCTTCATGAAGTGAAGCATGCGAATTTTCGTCTCGTCGCTGGGAAGGTACGTATAAGGCGACTTCTTCGACATGGTCTGTCGTTCAACCATAGACATTCTCCCGGGCAATGGATGGGTCGGGAAACGGGGCGGACAAGGCCTCGTCCGCGGCGGCCTCCAGTATAGCAACTATCTTGGCGTCGATCTCGTCGATCTCGCTCGCCGATTCGACCACGCGCCGCTCGACGAGAAAGCGGCGATACGCATCGATGGGATCTTTCTTCTCCCACTCGGCGCGCTGCTCGCGTGGCACGTATCCGGCGTCGTCGTGCTCGGCGTGTCCCTTGCGGCGGAAGGTCTTCGCTTCCAGCATGGCCGGGCCCTCGCCGCGCAGACATCGTGTGCGCGCGCGCCGGGTCGCATCCAGCACAGCCAGCACGTTGTTCCCGTCGACGATCTCGCCGTAGCAGCCGTAACCTTCGGCGCGCACCGCCAGGTCGCGCACGTTGGCTTGCTTCGACACGTGGGTCGAATACGCCCACTGGTTGTTTTCGACGATCAGGATCATGGGCAGCTTGTGCACCGCGGCGAAATTCAGGCCCTCATGGAAGTCGGTGGTGCTCATGCCGCCGTCGCCGATGTAGGTGAGCGCCACGTTCTTCTTGTCGTGCATCTTCATCTCGAGCGCGATTCCCGCCATCACCGGAATGAGGGCCCCCACCACGCTGATGGGTGCGATCAAGCCGCGCTCCACCCAGCCAAAGTGCACGTTCAGGTCCTTGCCGCGCGTCGGGCCGATGGCGCGCGCGCAGTATTGCGCCATCACATCGGTGGGGCGCACGCCGCGCACCAACAGCGAGCCCAAATTGCGGATCATCGGTGCCAGAAAATCGCCGCGCTCGAGCGCGTACGCCGTGCCCACTGAACACGCTTCCTGGCCCAGGCTGGAGTAGAGGCCGCCGACCACCTTGTTCTGGCGGTAGAGCATCCCCAAGCGCTCCTCCAGCTTGCGGTTGAGCGCCATGAAGTAATACAGCTCGAGGCGGCCGGTGCGATCCAGCTCCAGTCCGTCGGGAACCGCGATGGCGTATGCGTCAGATGTGGATGGTTTCACCATAAACGGCGTGTGCCGCCTCCGCCATCGACTCCGCCAGTGTGGGATGCGCGTGTACGGTGTGCGTGATCGACTCCACGGTAATCTCCAGCCGCTTGCCGAGAGTCGCTTCCGCGATGAGCTCGGTGGCGCGCGGGCCGATGATGTGCACGCCCAGCACTTCGTCGTAGCGCTTGTCGGCCACGATCTTCACGAAACCGCTGGTGTCGCCGACGATGGCCGCCTTGGCCAGCGCCGAGAAGGGGAACTTGCCGACGCGCACGTCGTAGCCCTTTTCGCGCGCGGCGCGTTCCGTGAGTCCCACGCTCGCCACCTCGGGGTGCGAGTACGTGCAGTTGGGAATGGCCAGATAGTCGATCGGGTGCACCGGCTTGCCGGCGATATGATCGACCGCCAAGATGCCTTCGTGCGACGCGACGTGCGCCAGCGCGGGGGTCGCGACCACGTCGCCGATGGCGTACACGTTGGGCACGTTGGTGCGCATGTACTCATCGACGGCGATGAAGCGTCCGTTCATGGCGACACCGATCTTCTCGTGCCCGAGCCCTTCCAGCACCGGACGCCGTCCGGTGGCAACCAACACGCGCTCGACGGCCAGCGTCGAGGTTGCGTTGTCTTTCTTGAGCGTGAGTGTCACGCCGTTGCCGCCGACTTTGGCTTCGGTTACTTCGGTCGCGGTATAACACTGAATCCCGCGCGCTTTGAGCGAGCGCTCGAGCTGCTGCGAGCACTCGTCGTCTTCAATGGGGAGGAGTCGCGGCAAAAGCTCGATCAAGTGGACCTGCGAGCCGAACGACGCGAACACCGAGGCGAACTCGGTGCCCACCGCACCCGAGCCGATGACGGCGAGACTTTTCGGCACCGCACCCGGCTGTAGGATCATGTCGCTGTCGATGATCGCCTTGCCGTCGGGACGCATGTGCGGCAGGTGCGACGGCGTCGATCCGGTCGCGATGATGACGTTGCGCGCGCGAAACGTGGAGTCCGCCGATCCGGCGACGCGAATGGTGCCGGCGTCGACAAAGTTGCCCATCCCCGTGAACACTTCCACCTTGCGCTTCTTGCACAGGAAGGCCACACCCTTCGCGAACTTGTCGACGATGGCTTGCTTGCGCGCGTGCACTTGCGCGATGTCGAGCGATGCCCCCTGGACGTTGATGCCTTGGTCTTGGGCGTGGCGAATTTCGTCGAACAGCTCGGCGGTGTGGAGCAGCGCTTTGGTGGGAATGCAGCCGCGGTGCAGGCATGTGCCGCCGAGGAAGGGATCTTTTTCGACCAGTGCCGTGGACAGCCCGAGAATTCCGGCGCGGATGGCGGCCACATAGCCGCCCGGTCCGCTGCCGATGATGGCGACGTCGAACTCTTTCAAACGACGATACTCCTTCGTGATACGGGGGCCGAAGGCCGAGTCCCTCGGCGATGCGGGCGGCATCGCGAAACTCGTCGGATCAAGCCTTTCGGAGGGAATGCGACAGGTGGCGCGACCGCGTCACGCACGGCGCGCACGTCCGGATGGCTGCACTATACCGGGAGTTGCGGGGACGGCGCAAGACCTGGGCATGGACGGGTGGCACCGAGCGGGCGCCCACAAGCGAGGCTGGAGCCTGCGCGGGTCCTGTCATTCAGCAGCCCACTGCGCTCGGTCCACCGCGACTACGCGCTAGTAGTCCCTCGCTTGTGGGAGGAATGCCACCCGCGCATGCAGCTATGCAGCTAGGCGCCGTAGCGGGACGGATTGTCGCCGATGGCGACGATGGAGCAGGCGAGGATGGGCTCGAGGCCGAGCTCTTGTGCGCGTGCGACCACGGCGTCGTCCTCGCTTCCGGGGTTTAGGAAGAGCTGCTTGGGCGCGATTTTGACGAGGTCGGGAAGGAGGCGCAGCGTCGTCGCCGGTGGTACGTATACCAGAACGACGTCCAGCTTTTCCGGAATATCCAGCACAGAGCGATACGCGGGCAGACCTTCGATCTCCTTCTCGCGCAGGTTCACGGGAAAAACACGATGGCCGTGCGCGTGGTAAGCGCGCACGGCCTTGTTTCCAAATTTTTCGCGGTCGCGCGAGGCGCCGATAATGGCGACGTTCATTTCGACGCGCCGGTTTTCACCGAGGCGACGTCGATGGAGCGCTGCAGCTTCTGGCCGCTTGCGAGGCCGTACGGCCCGGTCATGACCGCAGAGCGGCGCCCAAACTCGCGAGCATCGTCAACCGATTCGAACCAGATGTCGGCGCGCTTGCGCCAGCGGCTCGCCATCGAGTCTTCGACCACGAAATCGCCCATGCCTTTGATGTGGACGATGTCGCCGAAGTCGAACGGTGCGCCCGGCGTGTAGCGCTTGAGCAGGTCGCGCGACAACGCCAGTACACCGGGGCGCGTCGACGTCATGGACGCCGTGGTGAACGGGGTCGTGTCCGTCTCGCACTCGCGGCTGGTATATGCGCTGACACTCACCGTCACGGCCAGCTCGCGCCCCAAGGAACGACCGAGCTCGCGGTCGCGGTAGTAGCGCTCCAACGATCCGCGCAGCGACGCGACCTCGTCGGCCGGCCGCCCGTCAGCAAGATCGCCCGCCAACCAGCGGGTGCCGTCGGTGATCCATAGCGCGAGCGGCAAAACCACGAACAGCAGAGCCGCGCCTGAAAGGGCGCTGCCGCGCGGCCGGAGCCGGCGGCCGGGGACCAGTGAACGAACGGCGCTGCGTGCCCGCAGCCCGCCCTCCACATAGAACCCGAAGGCGCCGGAACGTAGGCGCCACGCAAAACCCGTCCATGCAGTTCGTTTCTT
Organism: Candidatus Krumholzibacteriia bacterium; assembly: GCA_025923935.1. Lineage (GTDB taxonomy): Bacteria > Krumholzibacteriota > Krumholzibacteriia > WVZY01 > JAKEHA01 > JAKEHA01. Next base: position 12,499 of record JAICFA010000014.1, on the reverse strand, counting down.
CATTTGGTTCTCCGGTCCTCCTTATCGACCAGCCCCGGGAACGATTGGGCCGCTTAAAAGAGCGGCCCGTCTGTGATCGCGGGCCCAGTCGACGGTGGTTCCATCGACCCTATAAGGCTAGGGGGTCGACCTGGGGGTGTCAATGCAAGACTCCCGCCCCAGGTGAGCCTTCGAGGCGTCGGTACGCCACAAAGTACTTATTCAGTTGGAGTTAGGTTGCCTATCTTGAGGCCGGACGGGAGGTCCGGGGGCTAACTCCAAGGGGCGGGTTGGGCTATTTAACCACCACCGGCAGGGTTTGCCGGGGTGGGGTGGCGCGGAGTCGGGTTTTCCCCGAAAAAATCGTCTAGGAAAATTTCCGCACCTATCCCGGGGAACCGCATATAGACCGGAACGCCCTTCTTGGGGTCGATGAGACTCTCGAACGGTTCTCCCCCTTGGATCGATACCAGGAGCTTTCGGGCCACCATCGACTGGGTATCCGAGTCGACGACCGCCTCGCCGCTGTACCCCAGGACCACTTCGGACGACGAGTACGAGTTCGCCAGAAGGAGGCCCCGGGTTGAGGGGTTTTTGAACGCGCGTGCCTGCTGGAGTGCGATCAAGATCTCGATGTCGGGCACCCAATCCTCCCACACCAGGATCGGGGTGGGAGTGACCCGCCGGCCCATCGTCCGTTTCTTCCCGTTGGTCGACACGAAGCCATAGACCGAGTCGCCCAGCACGGTGACGCTGCTGGCGACCTTGTCGTTGCCCTTGATACCGTCGAAAGCGAACGAGCGCAGCGCATAGGTTTTCGGGTCGGCTTCGGTGTGCGTCGACAGGGCCATGCGCGCCTGCACCGTCTCGACCTCGAGTGTGGAGTTGATGCGGATGGCGTCGCTCGTCTGAGCTATTTTCACGTCGGCGTGGCCGACTCGGGTGCCGCGGATGAAAAAGGTGTACCCCAGCTTCGACGGAAGCGGGTCGGCCGTCGCGCTGCCGGCACCGGCGACAAGAGCCAAGGTCAGCACGGCGGCGCGTGCGAGTGCGAAGTTTCCCATGGTGTTAGTGGTTTTCTCCCAATCGGGGGGTACAACCGGCGAAGATGAGACGGCTTCAGTATAGCACATGCCTTGTAACGAATCGGGCCTGGACGAGTTCCAGCCATCCGGCTCGCCGGTGGTACCGGAGTTGCAAGGCTGAATGGACGTAGTTCGGCTTGCACGTTAGGCTTGCCCTCATGTCACGCTTCGCGGTCCTCATGTACCACCGCATCCACTCGGCGGAAACGCCGGTCGATGACGCGCGCGAGCGTCCGTGGGCGGTAACGTTGGACGCGTTCGAGGAGCAGATGGGGCATTTGGTAGCGGCGGGTCGAGTGGCCGTGTCGATGGCGCAGGCCCACGCGGAGCTGGCCGCCGGCCGGCGTGTCCCGCCCGAGTGGGTGGTCCTGACCTTCGACGACGGCAATCAAAGCGACCACCGCCATGCCCTGCCGGTCCTTTCGCGCCTCGGATTTCGCGCCACGTTCTTTGTGTGCGGATACCGCGTCGGTGCGCGCGACGGGCTTTCCCCGGGGGACGTCAAAGAGATGCACGACGCCGGGATGCACATTGGCTCCCACGCCATGACGCACCGCTTTCTCACCACCCTTTCGCCGCGCGAAGAAGACGACGAGCTCGCGCGCTCCCAACAGCTTCTCCAAGAGATCGTCATGACCGCAGTGGATCACTTTGCTCCGCCGGGTGGGCGCTGGTCGAGCCGCACCGCGGACGCGTTGCGTCGCCTTTCGTATCGCGCCGTCTCGACGTCGCGGTTCGGTTACAACGATGCGTCGAAGGCGGCGTTCGCGTACCGTCGTATTCCCATCGTCGCGGCGACGACCGCGGAGCGTTTCGACACCATCGCCTCCGCGTCGCGGTGGCGCCTTCTGCCGAGCTACGCCCGCGCCACCTCGGTGGGGATGGTTCGCCGCGCGCTGGGCGAATCCGCTTACGCGCGCATGCGTGGATACGGAGACGCCTAAATTGAAGGTGCTCTTCTACGTCAGCATCGCGGTCATCGTGTACGCCTATCTCCTCTACCCGGCCATCATCGTCGCGTGGGCACGCCTGCGCCCGCGCCGCATCGAAAAGCGCTACCGGCAGGTCCCGGTCAGCGTCGTCATTGCGGCGCGCAACGAAGAGAGCAACATTTCCGCCCGCATCGAGAATTTGCTCGCGCAGGAGTATCCGCACGCACTGCTCGAGGTGGTGGTCGTCTCCGACGGCTCCGCCGACCGGACCGCCGAGCTCGCGCGCCAATTCGCCAACCGCGGCGTCAACGTCATCGAGTGCTCATCGCCCGTCGGCAAGGCGGCCGCGCTCAACATCGGTGTGGCGAGTGCGTCGCACGGGATCGTGGTGTTCGCCGACGCGCGCCAGCGTTTCAGCTCCAACGCCATCGCGGAGCTGGTGAGTGTTTTCCACGACGAATCGGTGGGCGCGGTGAGCGGCGAGCTCATCCTCGTCGCGGGCGAGGACGTGGGCGAGGTGCACGAGGGCGTGGGACTGTATTGGAGGTACGAGAAGCTCATCCGGCGCAGCGAGAGCGCGGTGGCGTCGGTGGTGGGTGCGACCGGCTCGATCTACGCGGTGCGCCGCCGCTTGTATCAGCCGCTGGAGCCGAACACGTTGCTCGACGACTTCCTGGTCCCCATGCGCATCGTGCTGCAGGGATACCGCGTGGTGTTCATTCGCGCCGCGCGCGCTTTCGATCTATCCTCGCAAACCGCCAAGCGCGAATTCGCGCGCAAGGTGCGCACGCTGGCCGGTAACTTTCAAGCGGTCGCGATGGAGCCGCGCCTGCTCAGTGCGCGCGCGAATCCCGTCATGTTCCAATTCGTCTCGCACAAGCTCATGCGCCTGGTAGTGCCGTATTGCTGTGTGGCCGCGCTGTTGACGAGTGCCTTCCTGCCGGGGCCGCTGTACGCCGCCGCCTTCGCGCTGCAGATGATGTTCTACGCGCTCGGCATCTTGAACTTGACGCCGCTACGCAACTCGCCGGTGGCGACACTGTTTCGCATCTCGTGGACGTTCATCGTGCTGAACGCGGCGGCGGTGATGGGCTTGTGGGTGTTCCTGACCGGGCAGGAACGCATGGTATGGCGAAAAACCTAGAGCTCCGCGACGATCTCCAAGTATCGCAGCAGTAGATCGACGCCATAGCCGGTGCCGCCGCGACTTTGGTAGGCGGGTCCGCCGCCGTCGTTCCACGCCGTGCCGGCGATGTCGATGTGCACCCACGGAATGTCGCCCGCGAACGCACCCACCAGCGCTCCCCCGGTTATCGGAGACGCATTGCGTCCCGCGTAGTTTTTGTAATCGCTGATTTCGCCTTTGACCATGGCGGCGTAGTGCTCGTCGTAGGGAAGCGGCCACACCGGCTCGCCCGCGCGGTCGGCGGCGGTGCGCAGTGCCTCGATATGGGCCTCGGAGGTGCCTATCAAACCCGCGACGCGCGTGCCGAGTGCGATGACCACGCCGCCGGTGAGGGTGGCGACGTCGATGATCGCGTCGGGTCGGTACTGCGTGCGCGCGTAGGCGACCGCGTCCGCGAGTATGAGGCGCCCCTCGGCGTCGGTGTTCAGCACTTCGATGGTTTTGCCCGAGTACGTCGTGAGCACGTCGCCGGGGCGGAACGAGCGCCCGTCGGGCATGTTCTCGACGCACGGCACGAGGGCCACGACGCGCACCGGAAGTTTCTCCGCGGCCGCGGCGGCCAAGGTTGCAATCACCACCGCGGCACCGGCCATGTCGCCTTTCATCTCGTGCATCTTCTCCCACGGCTTGATGGAAATCCCCCCCGAGTCGAAGGTGACGCCTTTTCCCACCAGACAAATGAGAGGCAGATTCTTCTTTTCGAGATTCCATTGCGCAACGACGAAGCGCGGCTCGCCGCCGCTGCCGCTTCCCACCGCCAGCACCGCTCCCATGCGCGCGCGCTCGATCTCCTTGCGATTCCAGACACGGCAGCCGGCGCCGAATTCGCGGCACAAGCCGGCGAGCACGTCGCCGAGTTCTTTCGGCCCCATCGCGTTGCCGGGTGTGTTGGTCCAATCGCGTACCCGTGCCGTGAGGTCGGCGATCAAGCGTGCGCGACGAATCGGCGCGGCCAGATTCTTGGCGGAAATGTCGGAGAGAATGGTGAGACGCCGCGGCGTGGGCGGTGTGCCCGCGCCCAGAGAGGGATCGTGGGTCGCCAAGAGCATGCCTTTGACGACGGCATGCACGAAAAGATCGAGCGAAACGGCCGCGTCCTTGGCGGTCGCTTCGTCCACCACCACCGCCGCGTTCGCCACGCGCAGGGAACAAAGCTCGCGCCCGGCCGATCCCAGCGCGTCCGCGGTTTCTTCCGCGTTGGTACGCGCGCGCGCACCCAACCCCACCAGCACGGCGTGCACCAGGCGGCGTCCGCGCTTGACGCTCACGACGCGCGTTTCACCGCGCGCCGCGCGAAAGGTGCCGGCGGCCAGAGCCGCGGCGGCAGCACCGCCCAGCGAACGATCGACCCGCGCGGCCGCAGTCGACAGCCGCTTGCTTTCGCGGTAGACGGGAAAAACGACGGCGTCTTCGGTGATGCGCTGTGTCAGCGCGCGCGGGGCGACGGATCGAATCATCGCAAGCGGTCTTTCGCTAGAATCCCCACAGCACACCGATGGTGAGATAGAAGCCGGTGTAGTCCACGACGAAGCTCACGTCCTCGAGCTCGTCGTCTTCGTTGATCGCCTGCAATTGCTCATAGCGGCTCTCCATGAGCTGGAGGCGGCCCTCCGCGGTCACACCCCACGTATTGGTGATGTAGTAGATGGCGCCCAACACGGCGTGAACGCCGGCCGAGAAACCCCATTCGTCGTGCTCGATGGTTTGAAACGTCTCGCCGGTCTCGGTGTCGATCTGGGTTTCTTCGTACGACTCGTGCGGAAGTCCGACGCTGAAGCCGCCGCCGGCATACGCTTGAAATTCCTTCACCGCCGCGTCGGAGAAAAAGTACAGCCCCGACGCTTCCACCACGATCAGCTGGCTCTTGAATTCCAGGTCGTAATCGACGACGGGGAGGAGGCTATCCACTCCGGCCACTTGCGGCACGAAGGTACCGCTGCCTTCGGAGCTCAAGAAGCTCACGTTGGCGTTCAGGCGATAGGCGAATTGCGGGTGCGGCTTGCGCGCGTAGCCGGCTTCGATGGAGAAGGCACTCCCAAAGTCTTCGATGTTACCGATGAACGGGTCCTGGATGCGGTTGTCGAGGAAACTGATCATCTCCTCGTTGGAGGCCCCACCCATGAAGCCGCCGCGCAGCCAGAGCATCGATTGAGGTATGGGGCCGTGGTACTTCTTCGGTTTCAGGATGGGCTCGGCGGTTGCGACCCCCGACGCCACTACGCTCAACGCGAGAAGCGCCGGCGCCAACCATCGTGCGGACATGTTGAGGTGCCTCCAAAAAACGTGAAACGGGTCCCGTGGAGTTCTCCAGCTATTAGTCGGAATCCGTTGCAAAGTCAACGGGTTGTTTGTATCGTTGCGGCGCCACGAGGGGTCGGCACGGCGCCGCCACGACGGTCAGGAGCGACCCCGGCCGTGCCTCGGTTCCTGCGGAGAAGCCGTTCCTTGAAGAAGATTCTATTCGTTTGCTCGGGCAATACCTGCCGCAGCCCCCTCGCGGAGGCGTTGGCGCGCAGCATCCTGCCGGTCCGGGCCGGCTTCGAGGTCGACGTATCGTCGGCCGGGACGTCCGCGCTGGATGGATCGCCTGCCTCGGGCTTTTCGTTGGAAGTGGCGCAAGCGCACGGACTCGATCTTTCCGGACATCGCTCGCACGTGATCACGCGGCAGCTGATTCGTGACGCCGACCTCATCGTTACCATGGGGGTTCGGCATCGCGATGCCATCGAAGCGCTCGACCCCGATGCCGTCGAGTACACGTACTTGCTGACGAACTTTTCCGATCACTTGCACGGCGAAATTCCGGATCCGATTGGATCGGGGCGCGAAGTGTACGAACGCACCTATCTCGCCATTCGCGACTGCATCGAATCAATGGCGGGACGGCTGGGACGATTCGACGGCTGGAAGCGCGTGCCGGGGGGGACGTCGTGAAGATCGTGGTTGGCGCCGATCATCGCGGGTTCCAACTCAAGCAGCTGATCGTGAAATGGCTGCGCGGCGAAGGCCACGAGGTGGTCGACGTCGGGACCGGCAACGATGAGAGTGTGGACTACACCGATTTTGCGCTGGATGCCGCGGAGAAAGTCGCACACGGCGAGGCGCAGCGCGGCATCTTGGTTTGCGGCAGCGGGGCCGGCATGAGCATCGCCGCCAACAAGGTCCAGGGCGTGCGCGCCGCACTGGCGGTAAACGACGAAGGTGCTCGCCTCGCGCGCGCCCACAACGACGCCAACGTGCTGGCCCTGGGCGCCTGGCAAGAGGGCGACGCCGACCGCGTGCACGCCATCGTCGAAGCCTTTCTCAATACCGAGTTCGAAGGCGGACGCCACGCGCGCCGCGTCGACAAGATCACGGCGTACGAAGAAAAGAAGGGACGCTAACCGTGCTGGAGCTCGTGTCCGCACTCGCCGCCGCCGACCCCGACATCGCGCACGTGCTGCGCGCCGAAGCGCGCCGTCAGCACGGCACGCTGGAGATGATCGCGTCGGAGAACTTCGTCAGTACCGCGGTGCTGGCTGCGATGGGCTCGGTGCTCACCAACAAGTACGCGGAGGGCTATCCGGGCAAGCGCTACTACGGCGGCTGCGAGGAGGTCGACGTCGCGGAGAATCTCGCGCGCGACCGCGTCAAAGCATTGTTTTCCGCCGAGCACGCCAACGTACAGCCGCACTCGGGGAGCCAGGCGAATCAAATCGCCTACTTTAGCTTCCTCAAACCGGGCGACACCATCATGGGGTTGTCGCTCTCGCACGGCGGCCACCTGACGCACGGACATCCGGTCAATTTTTCCGGCATGTTCTTCAAGGTGGTTCCGTACGAAGTGAGCCGCGACACCAAAACACTCGACTACGACGCGATCCGTGCGCAGGCCCTGCGCGAGCGGCCCAAGATGTTGGTCGCGGGTGCCAGCGCGTACGCCCGCACCTGGGACTTCGCGCGTTTGCGCGCTATCTGCGACGAGGCGGGCTGTCTCTTGATGGTCGACATGGCGCACATCGCGGGGCTGGTCGCGGCCGGTTTGCACCCCAGTCCCGTGCCGCACGCCGACGTCGTCACCAGCACCACCCACAAGACGCTGCGCGGACCGCGCGGCGGATTCGTGCTGGCGCCGGCGCGCAACGCCGAAGTGGTGGACAAGATCACGTTTCCGGGCATGCAGGGCGGTCCGTTCATGCACATCATCGCGGCCAAGGCGGTGTGCTTCAAGGAAGCGGCGGGCGATTCTTTCAAGGCGTATCAGCAGCAGGTTATTGCCAACGCGCGCACGTTGGCGGCGCGCTTCATCGAGCGCGGCTTCGACGTGGTCTCGGGCGGAACCGATACCCACCTGTTTCTCCTGGATCTGACGACGCGCGATCTGTCCGGCAAGAAAGCCGAGGCGGCATTGGAAGCGGCCGGCATCACCGTCAACAAGAACACGGTGCCGTTCGACACGCGCAGCCCGTTCGTGACCAGCGGGATTCGAGTCGGAACTCCGGCTCTGACCACGAGAGGTATGCGCGAGGCGGAGATGTTGCGGATTGCGGATATCATGGCAAGTGTGCTTGAAGCCCCGGCGGACGCAGAGGTGATTAGGAAGGCACGTGTGCAATCGCGGGAGGTTTGCGACAGCTTCCCCTTATATCCAGAGTTGAGGTGACGCTGTGAGGTGCCCGCGCTGCGGCTTCGAGGAAGACAAGGTGGTCGACTCGCGCACCACGAAGGAAGGCGAAGCGATTCGCCGGCGCCGCGAGTGCTTGCAGTGCGCGTTTCGCTTCACAACTTACGAGTACATCGAGCGTGCCCCGATGATGGTGGTCAAGCGCGACGGCCGCCGCGAGCAGTACAGCCGCGAGAAGCTCCTGACCGGCTTGTTGAAGGCGTGCGAGAAGCGGCCGGTGTCGCACGAGCAGCTGGAAAAGATCGTCGACGAGATCGAAGCCACGATCTTCGGGAAATTCAAGAACGAGGTGAAGAGCACCGAGCTGGGGAACCTCGTCATCGAGAAGCTGCAGGGACTGGACGAGATTGCGTACGTGCGTTTCGCCAGCGTGTACCGGCAGTTCAAAGACATCAATCAATTCATGAGTGAAGTGCGAGGTCTACTCGATCGCCAAAAAGAGCGCCCGGAGTGACGGGCGCGGAGGTGAAGCAACGATGAAACGAGCAACTCGACTGATCCACGCGTGCGCAATCCTGGCGCTCGCAGTCGCGGCAGCACCCGTCGCCGCCGAGGACATCACGTTTGCGTACAAATTCGAGCCGGGCACGAGCGAGCGCCACCGCGCCAAGCTCAACCAAGAGGTCACCATGGGTCCGATGGCGGTCTCCAACATCGCCGACATGGAAGTCACGGTGAAATGCGTTTCCGGAAAGGATGGCAAGTACGCCATGGAGATGACGTTCGACAAGGTGGACGTGTCGATGACCATGGGCAGCAACACCAGCGCCAATCCCATGGGCGCGCAGCTCACCGGCCAGACCATCGCGTTTACCACTGATGCCAACGGCGAAGTGAGCGACATCAAGCCGGCTGGTTCGTTCGACGCGTGGAGCTCCGCGCGCCAGCTGGTGGAACCCATCATCGAGAGCTGGTACCCGCATCTCCCCAACAAGACCGTGCCGGTGGGCGGCGAATGGAAGAAAGAGGGAGACAAGAAGGGCTCCGATAGCGGCATGGAGACCGACGTCGATGCATCCTTCAAGTTCAGGGAATTGAAGAAGGACAAGGGGCACGACGTCGCCGTCGTCGAGCAAACCATGAACGCGAAGGTTTCGGGGAAGACCGAAACTCCGATGGGAAACTACAATGTCGCGGGCGGCGGCAAGGGTAAGGGCGATTTCCATTTCGATCCGTCCAAGTCGCGCGTGGTGCGGCTCAAGGGACAGATCGATCTCAACATGGATATGACGCCCGAAGCCGGCGGCGACGCGCTTCAAACCGTGATCACCAATCACGTCGAAAGGCAGCTCCTCGAATAGAGACCCGCAGATGCGCCCGTTCCGCGGGCCCGCGGAACGCGTCGAGCGCCTGCGCGAGATGACGTTTCTCGAACACCTGGGCGATCTGCGCTCGGTGCTCGTGACGTCGGTGTCCGCGTTTTTGGGGTTCTCGATCGTCTATTGGTTCTTTACCGGCCCCATCCTCGAGTGGCTGGTGGCGCGCGTTCCCGTCGACCATCTGGTTTTCTACGCGCCTTCGGAAGCGTTCATGGTGCGCACCAAGGTGGCTTTCGTGCTCGGCGGCATGACGGCGTTTCCGTACGTGGCGTACCGTGTGTGGCGCTTCGTCACGCCGGGTTTATTTTCCGGCGAGCGGCGCCGCATGGGGCCGATCGTGGCGGCATCGGCGATCTTGTTCTACGTCGGGGTGGCGTTTTGTTATTTCATGGTCGCCCCCACCATCGTCAATTTCATGATCGGCTACGGCACTCCGCGCGTGCAGCCGTTATTGTCGATCTCGGCATATTTCAATACGGTGTCACGCCTGTGCCTGGCGTTCGGGCTGGTGTTTCAGCTTCCCATCGTCATGCTGCTGCTGTCGCTGGTGGGGTTGGTGTCGCCGCGCACGTTCCTGCGCCAATGGCGCTACGCCATCGTGCTCATCTTCGTGGCCGCGGCGATCTTCACGCCGCCCGATCCGGTCTCCCAGGTACTGATGGCAGTGCCGCTCTGCGTCCTGTATATTGGTAGCGCCTTGGTGTCGCTGGCAGTGGTGCGGCGGCGCCGCGTGACGGAGGACACGTGACGAAGCGAAGCGCTCCAGCAACCAGGTCCCGCAAGATTTCGAAACTACCCCTGCCGACCAAGACCGTGCGCAGCACGCGCGCCACTAAGTCGACTGCGAAAAAAGTCGCCGGATTCGCCGTGGAGAAAAAAGCCATGGATGTCATGGTGATGGATCTACGTAAGATCACCGACGTCACCAGCTTTTTCATCGTGTGCACGGGCGGATCGACGGCCCAAGTCAGGGCCATCGCCGACAATGTGCTCGACAAGTGCCGGCGTTCCGGCATGGATATCTATCATCTGGAAGGCTACGACTCGCAGCGCTGGGTGTTGATCGACTTGGTCGACATCGTGGTGCACGTGTTCCTGCCCGAAGTGCGCTCGTACTATCAGCTCGAGCGCTTGTGGGGCGACGCGCCGGTCGATCGCTACGGCGACGACACGGCGGAAGCTGCTCCCCGCTGATTCACCGCGCATGGATGTGAGAGAAGACATCGTCGCCGCGATTGCGGAGGCACTGCGGCGCTCCGGTCTCGAGGCTGACGGCGTCGACATCGCCGTGGAGCGCCCGCGCGAAGCGGCGCACGGCGACCTTTCCACTCCCGTCGCGATGTCGCTCGCGAAAAAGCTGAAGCAGAATCCGCTCGCCATCGCCGAGCGGATCGCAGCCGCCGTCGACCTGCCGCGCGATCTCGTCGCCGCGGTGGAGGCGGTCCGTCCCGGCTTCGTCAATTTTAGATTGGCGCTGCCGGTGCTGCAGCGCACCGTTCCCGCAATACTCGCAAGCGGCGACCGCTACGGCCGCTCGGACGCCGGCAAGGGGCGCACGATCCAAGTCGAATATGTCTCGGCCAATCCCACCGGGCCCTTGGTGATCGTTTCGGCGCGCGCCGCGTCGGTGGGAAGCTGCATTCTCAATTTGCTCGACGCCTCGGGGTACGGCACGCACGCCGAGTACTACGTCAACGACTACGGCAAACAAATCGAAGCGCTGGGCGAGAGCCTGCGCTTTCGTGCCAAGGAGCGCTTCGGGCAGGCGGCGGGCGAGTCGATCGAGCAGTATCAGTACCCCGGCTCTTACTTGACCACCATTGCGGGTGAAGCCGACGAGGAAACGGCACGCAAGTGGTTGGAGCATACCGTGGCGAGCGCAGAGTTGGGGCGCTACGCGTCGAACCAGTTGCTGGCATCGATTCGGCGCGACATGCAGGACTTCGGCGCGCGCTTCGACGACTATTTCCTCGAGTCCACCCTCCACCCGCGCGCCGTGCAGGCGGCGTTCGACCGCTTGGTCGCGGGCGGGCATACCTACCAGCAAGATGGCGCGGTGTTTTTCCGCAGCACCGCCTTCGGCGACGACAAGGACCGCGTGATTCGCAAGGCCGACGGCGAGCCCACCTATTTTCTCGCCGACATCGCCTATCACGCGGACAAGCTGGCGCGCGGCTACGACCGCGCCGTGGGATTGTTGGGCCCGGACCACCACGGCCACGTGCCGCGCATGCAGGCGGCCATGGCGGCGTTGGGTGCAGCGCCGGACTGGCTGGAGATCATCATGGTGGGATGGGTACGGTTGATGGAGGGCGGCAACCCCGTCAGCATGAGCAAGCGCGCGGGCGAGTTCATCGCCATGCGCGAGCTCATCGACGATGTGGGCGTGGATGTCGCGAAGTATTTCTTCCTCATGCGACGCGCCAATTCGCCGCTGGATTTCGACCTGACGCTGGCGCGCAAGCAGTCGGATGAGAATCCGGTGTACTACGTGCAGTACGCGCACGCGCGCATCGCGAGCGTTATTCGCTTCGCGGAGGAGCGCGGCGAAGCGGCGGCAGCGGGGAAGTCGGATCCGTCCCAGCTGGTGGCACCGGAAGAGCGCGCGCTCATGCTGCACCTGCTCCACTTCCCGGTGACGGTGTCGGGTGCCGCGGAGGCGCGCGAGCCGCACCGCGTCACCACCTACGCGCAAGAGCTGGCGACGGCGTTCCACCAGTTCTATCACGCCTGCCGCATCGTGGGTGAAGATCCGGCGTTGTCGGCGGCGCGTCTCGATCTTGCGCGCGCCACCAAAGTGGTCCTCAAGAACGCGCTCGATTTGCTCGGTGTCACTGCGCCGAGCAGCATGTGACGTATATAAGGAGAGCCGATGGCGCACGATCGCGAACAACGGGGAACGGCGCAGCCGGTATTGATCGTCGGCTCGGTGGCGTTCGACTCGGTGGAAACGCCGCACGGTCGCGCCGACATGGCGCTGGGCGGATCTGCCAGCTACGCCGGCATCGCCGCCAGTTACTTGGCCAAACCACGCCTCGTCGGCATCGTCGGTGACGACTTCGCCGAGCACCACCTACGCAAGCTTGCCGACCACGGAGTGGATGTGCGCGGCATCGAGCGCGCGGCGGGGAAAACGTTCCACTGGCGCGGGCGCTACCACGAAAACATGAAGGACCGCGACACGCTTGAGACGTCGCTCAACGTGTTCGAGCATTTCGATCCGGCCATCCCGGAAGCCTATCGCAGCACGCCGTACGTGCTGCTCGGTAACATCGATCCCAAGTTGCAGCTTTCCGTGCTCGACCAAGCCCGCGACACAACCTTCGTTGCCATGG
>JAICFA010000013.1 GCA_025923935.1 Candidatus Krumholzibacteriia bacterium | reverse complement strand
TGGTGATGCGCCACTACGAAGGCTTCGTCAAGCACGGGCGCCTGCGCGGCCGGCGGGGCTAAAAAATGAATCTCGTCCTGTTCGGTCCCCCGGGCTCCGGGAAGGGAACGCAGGCCGAGCGGTTGCGGAATCGGTGGAAGCTCCGGCACATCTCGACCGGAGACCTCTTGCGCGAAGCAGTCGCTAACCAGAGCGAGCTCGGCAAGAAAGTGGAAAGCGTGCTCAAGTCAGGACAGCTGGTGTCGGACGACATCATCCTAGGCCTGATGCGCGACGCGATCCTGGCGGTCAAGAAGGACACGCTCTTGCTGGGCTGGCTGCTGGACGGGTTTCCTCGCACGGTCGGACAAGCAAAAGGACTCGACGCGCTGCTCGGCGAAACCGGCACGCGCATCGACGCGATCATCGTCCTCGACGCGAGCCGCGATTCGGTGATCGAGCGGTTGTCGGGACGGCGGACCTGCACGCAGTGCAAGACCGTCTACCATGTGGCGCACAACCCCAGCAAGATCGCGGGCGTGTGCGACAAGTGCGGCGGCTCGGTGGTGCAGCGCGAGGACGATCGCCCCGAGACCATCGCCAAGCGATTGGACGTATACGAAGCGCAGACGCGTCCCATCCTGGCGCACTATGAGGGGCGCGTGCCCATGCACGTGATCGACGGCGACCTGCCTGTCGACGACGTGACGACGGAAATCGAGCGGATTGTAGGACAGGCAGCAGCATGATCATGCTCAAGACGCTCGACGAGATCGACATCATGGAAGCCAACGGCGCCATCGTTGTCGAATGCTTCGCCCTCGCGCGCGATTTTATCCGGCCCGGCCGCACGCGACGCGAGCTGGACGAAGCGATCGAGAAGCTGATTATCGAGCGGGGTGGAAAGCCGGCGTTCAAGGGCTTTCACGGTTACCCCGCTTCGACCTGCATCTCGGTGAACGAGGAGGTCGTACACGGAATTCCGGACGACCGGCCCTTCCAGGAAGGCGACCTGGTGGGTCTCGACATCGGGGTGTTCAAGGACGGCTACTACGTCGACTCGGCCCGCACCATTCCGGTGGGCCGCATCGGCCGCGACGCCGAGCGGCTGTTGGAGACGACGTGGGACGCGCTCGAGAAGGGAATCGAGCAGGCCAAGGCGGGTAACCGCCTGACCGATATCTCCCACGCAGTGGAAGTCCGCGCACGTAAGTCGGGTTTCGCGGTGGTGCGCTCGCTCGTGGGCCACGGCATCGGCAAGCGGATGCACGAAGATCCGCAAGTTCCCAACTTCGGTCCGCCCCATCAGGGGCCGGTGCTGGAAGAAGGAATGGTGCTCGCGATCGAGCCCATGGTGAACGTAGGTACCGCGGACGTGTTAACGCTGGACGACGGTTGGACCATCGTCACCGCGGACCGCAAGTTGTCGGCGCATTTCGAAGACACGGTCGCGGTGACCAAGGACGGCCCGCGCATTCTGACGAGGTGATCGCGAAAGGACGTATGCCGAAAGACGACAGTATTACCGTAGAAGGGACGGTCGTCGAGGCGCTGCCCAACACGATGTTCCGAGTGGAGTTGGCGAACAAGCACATCGTGCTCGCCCACGTGTCCGGGAAGATGAGAATGCACTTCATCAAGATCCTGCCGGGGGACCGGGTGACGCTGGAAATTTCGGCGTATGACCCCACCAAGGGCCGGATTGTGTACCGATACAAGTAGAGGATTGCCATGAAAGTCAGAACCTCGATCAAGAAGATTTGTCCGGATTGCAAGCTCATCCGGCGCAAGGGCGTGTTGCGCGTGATTTGCAAGCACAAGCGCCACAAGCAGCGCCAAGGCTAATAGGAGAACCATGCGAATTTCAGGCGTAGACATTCCGAACGAGAAGCGTGTCGTGGTGGCACTGACGTACATCTTCGGCATCGGACCGAGGACGGCGGAGACGATTTGCCAGAAGGCGGGCATCAGCCCCGAAACACGGGTGAAGAGCCTGGGCGAGGACGCCGGCATCAAGCTGCGCGGCATCATCGAGAACGAATACAAGGTGGAGGGCGAGCTCCGTACCGAGCTGTCCTTCAACATCAAGCGCCTGATCGACATCAATTGTTACCGCGGCCGTCGCCACCGGTTGAATCTGCCGGTGCGCGGCCAGCGCACGCGTACCAACTCGCGCACGCGCAAGGGGCCGAAGGTACGCCCGGGTGTGGGCAAGAAGAAAGCGCCGGCGGCGAAGTAGCCGTTCACCAGGGCGTATTTAAGGAGGAACTTCGTTGACGACGAACAAGCCAGCGGCGGGCGGCGGCAAGCGGCCCGGCGGGAGCAAGAAGAAGCTCAAGAAAGTCGACGTGGCGGGCGTTGCGCACATCAAGTCGACCTTCAACAACACCATTGTCACCATTACCGATTCGACCGGTGCGGTGGTGTCGTGGGCGAGCCCGGGCATGGTCGGGTTCAAAGGATCGCGCAAGAGCACGCCCTTCGCCGCGCAGTTGGCGGCCGAGCGCTGCGCCCGCGAGGCACTGGAATTGGGAATGCGTAAAGTGGAAGCGTGGATCAAGGGACCGGGCGCGGGCCGCGAGGCGGCGATCCGGTCGCTGCGCGCGGCGGGGTTGGAAGTCACCGCGGTCAAGGATTGCACCCCCCAGCCGCACAATGGATGCCGTCCGCGCAAGCGGCGGCGCGTGTAGCCCCACCGGGCTACCCGCTTGGAGGAATGAATGGCCAGGTATCGTGACGCGAAGTGCAAGCTGTGCCGTCGAGAGGGCGAAAAGCTCTTCTTGAAAGGCGATCGCTGCTACTCCAACAAGTGCGCCATCGAAAAGCGCAACTCCCCGCCGGGCCAGCATGGCAAGGCGCGGGTGCGGAAGTCGTCGAAGTACAACGTGCAGCTGCGCGAGAAGCAGAAGCTGCGCAAGCACTACGGCTTGCTCGAACGGCAGTTCCGCAATTATTTCCATAAGGCGGCTGCCACCAAGGGTATTACCGGTACCACGCTCTTGCAGCTGCTCGAGCGCCGGTTGGACAACGTCGTGTACCGCCTCGGCTTCACGACGTCGCGGGCCCAGGCGCGACAGCTGATTCGGCACAACCACTTCGAAGTTAACGGGAAGAAGGTCAACATCCCGAGCTACTTGGTTCAGCCGGGCGACCGCATCGCGCCGCACGGGAAGAGCCGCGACTTGTTCATCATTCGCGAGGCGATCAAGAACGTCGATGCGCGCCAGGCGGTGTCGTATCTCGACCTCGACACGAACAAGCTCGAAGGCGTCTTCACCGACATTCCGAGCCGCGAATCGATCCCGGTGCCGATCGACGAACAGCTGATCGTCGAGCTCTACTCGAAGTAAAACACCCCGCGGGACACCCCGCAGGCAGGAGGATGGGAAGCATGAAATGGCGTAACCTATTGATGCCGAAGGAGATCCTTCGTGACGACGCGACCGCGACCGACACCTCGGCGCGCTTTGTCGTGGAGCCGCTGGAACGCGGCTTCGGTCTCACCCTCGGCAACGCGCTCCGTCGCACGCTGCTGTCGTCCATTCAGGGCGCAGCGGTGTCCGCGGTGCGCATCAAGGGCGTGCTGCACGAGCTGTCGAACATTCCGGGCGTCATCGAGGACGTCACCGACGTCGTGCTCAATCTCAAGCAGCTCGTGGTCGTAATGCACAACGACGACCCGAGGTTCTTGAAGCTCAAGGTCACCAAGCAGGGACCGATCCGCGCCGGCGATATCGAGGAGGACGCGGACATCGAGATCGTCAACCCCGACCTGGTGCTGTGCACCGCGTCGGAGAACGTTGAAGTCGAGATCGACATCCTGGTCGGCCACGGCCGCGGCTACGTCCCCGCCGAGGCGCACGACCTGGGCGATTACGACATCGGCTTGATCCCCATGGACGCGAACTTCTCGCCGGTTCGCAAGGTGGCGTACACGGTCGAGAACACGCGCGTCGGCCAGCGCACCGACTACGACCGCTTGATTCTCGAGATCACCACCAACGGCAGCATCACGCCGGAGGACGCACTCGGCTACGCGGCCAAGATCCTCAAGGATCACATGCTGTTGTTCATCAAGTTCGACGAAGCGCCCATGGAGGCGCAAGAACCGGTGGTCGACGAAGAGCGCGACCGCTTGCGCGAGTTGTTGGGCCGGAGCGTGGAAGAACTGGAGCTGTCGGTTCGCTCGGGCAACTGCCTGCGCCGTGCCAACATCAAAACGCTGGGCGACCTCGTGCGCCGCAGCGAGGGCGAGATGCTCAAGTACCGTAACTTCGGCAAGCAGAGCTTGAAGGAGATCACCGAGATCCTCTCGGGCATGGGCTTGAGCCTCGGCATGGACATCGACGCGCTGCTCGGAGGCCGCTCGCCGAAGCCGGCGCTGCCGGCCGCCGCACCGGCTGCGACCGACGATTCGGATATCGCTATCGAGAACGTCTAAGCGGAGCGTCGCGATTCGTCCTCCGCTCATACGTCCTCGCGCGAGACATTTGAAATCGCGCTGCGGAAATCGCGTCGGACGAAATCACGACGCTCCTAGCTCAAGAGAGAGAGAAGACTAATGAGACACGGTAAGGATCATAGGAAGCTCGGACGGACGGCTGCTCACCGTCGCGCCATGCTGCGCAGCATGGTGACGTCGTTGTTCGCGAGCGAGCGCATCACCACCACCGCGCCCAAGGCGAAGGAAGCCCGGCGCGTGGCCGAGAAGCTCATCACGCGGGCGAAGAAAGGCCACCAGGCGCACAAGGATGGTGCGACCGGTGTCGCACTCGCGCACTGGCGCGAGGCGGGGCGTTACGTACGCGGCACCGAGGTGCTGCGCAAGCTGTTCGATCAGCTGGCTCCGCTGTATATGGAGCGCAACGGCGGCTACACGCGCATCATTCGCCTCGACCACACCCGTGTGGGCGACAACGCGCGCATGGTGATGCTCGAGCTGGTCGATTCCGAGATCAGCAAGAAGCCGTTGATCCGCGGTGCCGCACCGGCAGCTCCGCAAGCCGACGAGAAACCGGCCAAGGGCCGTCGCGGCAAGGCTAAGGCGGAGGCAGAGGCCGCCGAGGACAAGCCGGCCCGCGAGAAGAAGGCCAAACCGGCCAAGTCGCCGAAGGAAAAGGCGGCCAAGCCGGCCAAGACGAAGGCCGACACCAAGAGCAAGGACGCCGGCAAGAAGTCCAAGCCCAAGAAAGCCGGCTAAGCGTTTCTTCGCATCATGGCGAGCACACAGCCCTTCTCGACGAGAGGGGCTGTTGTGTTTTAAGGTCGCCCCGTGCGCTCACCGGGAATCATAGCTGCCGCCTTGTTGGCCGTTATCCTTTGTTGGGACTCTGTTCCGCCGGGACGAGCGGCAGCGCAATCCGACGACGACAATCCCGACAGCAGCATCTTCGCGCCGGCCTATCTCAAGCGCTTGCGAGAGAGCACGTCGATCATGCCCAACGACGAGCTGCGCGCGCTGTGGGTGGTGCGCGACGCGTTGACGACGGCGGAATCGGTCGACCGCTTGATCGACTTCGCGGTGCAAACCCGGGTGCACCTTTTGTTCGTACAAGTGCGCGGCCGCGCCGACGCGTTCTACCGCTCCGCCATCGATCCGCCGGCCTCCATCCTGGAGGCACCCCTCGCCGATTTCGATCCCCTGGATTACCTGGTGACCTTGGCGCACCGCGAAGGTATCGCGGTGCACGCGTGGATCAACGTGTTTCTGGTGTGGTCCGACATGTCGCGCACGCCGCCTTCCACCCACCTGGCAGCGCGCCATCGCGACTGGCTTTTGACCGACGCGAGTGGGGTGCGCATGGACCGCATGCCCTCGTCGCAATGGAAGAAGGCGGGAGTGGAGGGCTGGTATGCGTCACCGGGCAGTAGCGAGATGCGCGCGCACATGGCGCGCGTCGTGCGCGAGCTGGTGAGCGGGTATGCCATCGATGGCATCCATCTCGATTACATCCGTTATCCCAACCGCACGTTATCGTACGACCCGAGCGACCGAGCCGCCTTCGCGGTGAAGTGGGGCGTGGATCCGGCGTCCGCGGCGCACAGCGATCGCGCGGCGCTGCAGCGCGTCCTCGGCAAGAGTGCCTTGGCGCTGGTCGACAGCTTGGCGGCGGCGTCGCGCGTTGCGAACGTCGACAGCATGGTGGTAGCCATTCGCGCGGCGTGCGGCGACAAGGTACTTTCCGCCGCGGTGGTAGCGGATCCCAGCGAAGCGCGCCGCGATCGCGCGCAAGATTGGGGACGTTGGGTGAACAACGGGTGGGTCGATTTCGTGGTGCCGATGGCGTACAACTTCCCGCCGCTGGAGCTGGAGCATCGTGCCGTCGTGTACAACCGCATGCTCGGTCGCGACCGTTGGCTGATGGGGTTGGGCGTGTTTGACGGGCGGGACGAATACCTAGCCGAGGCGGTCGAATTGCTGCGTGGTGTGGGCGTCGCCGGCTTCTCCATCTTCTCCTACAACGTCCTCGAGCGCGAGCACTACGGCGTCGCATTGATGGAAGAGGCTGTATTACCGCCAGATACCTCGCGGGTCGAAGACGAGGACGAGAACTAGTAAAACTACTTAGTAGCGTTAGGGAAATTACGCAGGTAATGAAGCAACCTTAATAGTGATTTAAAAGGACGGTATAGGTGCTTCTGACTATGGTTCACCCTGGAACTCAGAATCTGCATTTTGGGAAAGGGGCTGGGCACCATGTCGACCGTACTACTCACAGAAGCACCCGCTGGGCATTTCGCAACGCTCGAGCAGAACACCGTAGCACTTGCGAGGTCTGCAAGCCGTTTCCTCGAAGAAGGGATTCGCAACGGTAGTGCCGCAGTTCTGATCGCCGCGCAACCCACGCGCGACTACTTCATTCAATACATTCAGAATGCCGGCTTCGACGCCGACGAATTGGTGGCGTCGGGACTGCTGACGATCATCGATGCCGAGCCCACCATCGACCGGCTGATGCGCTATTCGGTGCCCGACTGGGACGAATTCAACCGCATCGTCGGCAGTGCGGTCATTCGCGCCGGGCGTGCCGCCCGGCCGACGCCGCGTGTGTACGGTGAGCTCGTCAACCTGCTGTGGCAGAGCAACCGCGAGCGCGCCGCGATTCGCATCGAAGAGTATTTGAACAAGCTGTCGCGTAAGCATCGCTTCTCGATCTTCTGCGGTTATGTGGTGGACTGCCACGACCGGGCAGCCTATTCCGGGCCGCTGCACGAGATCGGGCGCACCCACTCCACCGTGATTGCGTCGGAAGACGACCGGCCGTTTAGCCGCGCGCTCGAGCGCGCGTGCAGCGAGGTGTACGGTATTTCCGTGTCGCTCTTGCTCAAGCTGTCGAACTCGGAGAATGTGGTGGGCGAGAGCCGGCTGCCGACGTCGTGGCGCACGCTGCGCTGGCTGATGAAGTCGATGCCGGTTTCGGGCGAGTCGGTCTTCCTGCGCACGCTGCGCTACTACCGCGACCGCGAGAAAACTGCTTAGCGTTTCTTCTGCGCCGCGTAATACGCGAGCACCTGATCCACGCGCTGCCGCGCTGCCGGCGGCAGCTTCATGTCCCGCACCGTCACGAATACCTCCACGCCTTCTTCCAAGCGGTTGGCGCGTATCAAGCTTTCTCCATACAGGAATCGGTAAAACGCCTCTTCGGGGTGCTGCACCATGCCTTCGCGCGAGACCGTCAGCATCTTGTCCCAGTCGCTCTTTTTTTCGAGGAAAAGCACCAGCCGGTAGCGCGCCTTGACGAAGTCGGGACGGCGCGCCAGTACTTTCTCGAGTACGTCGATGGCGTCGTCGATTCGCCCTGCTTCCTCCAAATAGACGGCGAGGCGCACGGAGTGGCGCGGGTTGTTGCCATTCGCGAGCGCGATGTTCATGGTATCGATGGCTTTCTGCAGATTGCCGCGGTTGTGCTCGAGGATGGCGAGGTTTTCCCACGCGTATGCGGCGTGCGCCTTGTCGTAGGCCAGGATGCGTTGGAAGCGGTCGATGGTGCGATCGGTCGATGCGTTGAGTGCCACCCAGGAGGTGCCCATTACCGCCACCAGAACCAGCGACGGAACCGCGAACGTCGCGGTAGCACTCGCAGCGAGACCGCTGACGCGCACGTAGCGGTTCAGCGCCAGCAGCGTAAGCGGCACCAGCCCCACGGTCGCCATGGTGAATAAATCCCAGTCGCGCGCCATGCCGATCTCGGGGCGAAAGAAAAAGAGGTACATGGCACAACTGACCAAGAGGGTAGCGGTGAACTGCCATTCGACCGGGTGCGCGAGCAGCGTGGACGGATCCTTGGTAGCCCCTTTCTCGCGAACGGTATCCATGCGGCGCCCCAGCCAGCCCAGCACGGCGACCACCGGGGCGAGCGGCATCAGCATCGCGATCTCGTTCGCGACGTCGGCGAAGTGGCGTGGTGCCAACAGCGTGTTGCCGGTGAAGCCGAAGGGGACGAAGAACTTCTTCATTCCCTCCACCGACGAGCACGACACGATGACGACCACCGTCGCCGCGCTGAAAATGGGGAGCCACAGGCGCATGAAGGTCGCGCGCCGCCCCCGCGCCCGCATCCACACCACGAGATAGAAATACGATGGAATCAAGAGGATGCTTTGAATGTGGGCGTAGCACGCCATCGCCAGAGGAATTAAGGGCAGCCAGAGCGGCACACGGCGGTGCAGGGCGGCGAAGGCGCTGACCACATAGATCGAAGCGAACAAGTACGGCGCCGTGTAGTTCTCGATATAGCCGAAGAAAAGCAGGATCGAACAGGAGAACAGCGCCAGCGTCACCAGCCAAGTGCGCGGTTCGTCGCCCAGCGACTGGGCTCGCGCCGTCAGCAGCACGAAGAGGACGAAGATGCCGCCGAGAATGCAGTTCAGCACCCGCATCGACACGACCGGGTCCTTCTTCATCTTTTCCCCGGTCTGCACGGCGGCGTAATAAATGAGGGTGGTTCCGGGGGCGATGGTCTCTTCCGTCACGATGGCGTGCGCGCTGCGCATGATCACCGAGTCGTGCCCCTCTTCGGCGGCCTTGAAGCTTTGCGCGATGAGTTGTCCGTCGCCGAGGAGATTGGTGGCGACGTGGAACTTGTAGAACACGCCCACGGACAACAGCGCGACGATGACCGTAATAGTTGCGCCGATGGGAGCGCGCGCCGCGGCATGGTGGTGCGAGGCGACGAGCGC
The DNA here is from genome assembly GCA_025923935.1 of Candidatus Krumholzibacteriia bacterium. Classification (GTDB taxonomy): domain Bacteria; phylum Krumholzibacteriota; class Krumholzibacteriia; order WVZY01; family JAKEHA01; genus JAKEHA01. The sequence continues at coordinate 14,506 of JAICFA010000013.1, read as the reverse complement.
GGCACGATATAGAAGTCGCGCCAGGGGCGGAACGAAGGCCAGCACGAGCAGCGCGTACGCGCCGTGGCGGAACGGGGACGGCAGGAACGCGAGGTGGTTCCAGCCCCACAGCCGTTTGTCGGGGAAGAACGACGCCGCGATCACGGCCAGCACGGAAAGGGCCGCCGCCGCGACGACCCACGACAGGCGTGGATCGACGCGGCGGTCGGTGGAAGCCGAGACCTGAGGGTCGGGAGACGAACCCTTCCGCTCTCGAACCATAGCGCGTTACATGGACGCCGTCATGAAGCGGCTCGCATCGTAATTGGGGGCGACGTCGCGCGGGATCGCGTTGAACTTGCCCACGATGCGCTCCACTTCCGTGGGCACCGTGCCCCACTTGTCGACGAACGCTTGTGCGGCCGCGAAATCACCGTGCGCTTGCAGCATGCACAGTTCGGCGGTGAGCGTCTTCACCGCTTCCGGCATCTTCTCGAGCACCACCGTGTAGCGATCCGTCTCCACGTCGTGGACGATCGCACCTTGGTCCTTGTACCAGTTGTACTGGATCATGTTGCCCTTGGCGTGCGCTTCGTGCAGGCCCCACCGAATGGCGCGGAAGAAGCCGGGCAGAAACACCACGTACGCCTGGTCGAGCTCGTCCTTAGTATAGATTCCTTTTTCGACCAAGAACGCGGTGTTGTACAACCCCATCACGTCGGCTTTGCACTCTTCGAGCGGCGAATAGAGCGTTTGCAGCGCAATGTTCACCGTGGTCTTGCTACCGTCCGGCAGCGTAATGGTGCCGGGGCCCAGGCCGTGCGACAGCTCGTGCATGACCGAGCTGCCGAAGAAGCTCTCGAAATTGACGTGCTCCATCTGCGACGGGTCCAGCACCAGGCTGGCGATAGGCAGAAGAATCTTGTCGTACTTGGCGCGCGCGATGTTCTTGAGCATCACCTTTTTCGACCCCTTGGCCTCGCGCACGCGCTCGTCGTTGGGCAGGTTGTAGGCGATGGCGTGCACGCCCTTGCCCATATCGCCGCCCACGTGGATCACGTCGACCACCGCGATGGGCGAGTCGGTGCCGCGGTTGGGATTCTTGTACTTGTTCTCGATGGGGAGGTTGCGCTCCATCGCGGGCAAGTAGTGCTTGAGCTCCTCGAGGCGCTTGCTATCGGCCGGATTGCGCATCGCGATGACCGCCTCGAACGACGCTTTGTAGTTGAACAGGGCGTCTTCGTACACTTCGTAGGGGCCGATGGTGACGTCGAGAATGTTGTCCTTGATGTCCATCCAATCCATGTCGCTCTGGAAGTAGTCGTTCGACATGAAGGCGGCCGCACGGCTGCGCAGGAAGGTCGCCAGTGTGGTGTAATCGACGCCGTTGGCGAGCTGCGACTTGGCCTCCGGACTGGTGAGAATGTCGGCGGCGTCGTTGAGTGCCTTGGCGGCACCGGTCAAGAAGGCGGCGTACGCCTCATTATATGGAACGGCGCGCAGGGTGCCGTCGATGCCGCGCTCGATGCGCGTGAAGTAACCCTGCATCGCTTCCTTCTGATCGGGATGAGATGCTACGAAGGTCTCGAATTCTTCCTTCGTCATGTTGGCCGGATAAAATCCGCCGCCCGCCGGCTTCGGGGTGTTGCCGATGAACGGCCGGTCGTGCTCCAAGCGAAGCCACGGCCCCGCGTTTTGGTTAAAGGAGCGCAGCAAATCTTGCGCGAGCGCCTTGTTCGCGCCTGCGGTGTTGGCCAGCGTAAGGAGCGTGTCGTGGAGCGACGCGTTCCCTTCCCACACCTGCCGCAAGAAGACCTCGTCCATCAAGCGCGCCGCTTCGACCAGTTTGCCCAATGCCTGTTTCTCGGGAGCGGACAAGATGGTCGCATCGTACGCTACGTCGACGGGTGCGAGCAGCGCCATGTGCAGTTGCAGCGAGTCGTGGGGCATGTGAGCGAAACCTAGATCCACGGCTCCCTCCGTCGATTCGGATTTCTTCGAGCATGCGGCCAGCCACGCAACCAGCGCGACCAACACCGCGACAATGGCGGCCTTGATAACCATCGATTTCATCGATTCTCCTTCAGGGTGCGTCTGCGAGAACGACTCCGGCCGGTTCGGATCGGCCGCTGCTCAGCCCCAAGCGTGGTGAGCCGGTATTATGGGCCGCCCGCCGCCATTCGTAAAGACCGGCCCTGGGCTGGCCGCTCCCCGGCCATCTTGAGTCGGCGGCCCGTTTTCCGGTATCATAGAGCACCCCCATTTGGCCTGTATCCATGCGCTATCGACGGCACCACATCCCGGCGGCCGGCGTGATGCTCATCGTGGTCTGCGGCCTGGCACCGCGGGCGACGGCGAACGTCAACCTGAACCTCCGATTCCGCGACTCCGGCGGAACGCAGCTCGGCGTACGCGTGGGCGTTTTCGCCGGCAACACCCCCATCGTCCCCGCCGATCCCGAAGGCGTCATCTATCAAGACCGCGGATCGGCGAGCTATTTCTACACCAGCGGCAACATCAACCTCAGCGTGCCGGCAGGCAATATCACGATCCGCGCGGGGCGCGGCTTCGAGTTCGCAGTGCTCGACACCACCATCGCGGTGAACAACAACCGCACCGTCACCTTTCGGCTCGAGCAATTGTTCAACATGAACGCGTTGGGTTGGTACTCGGGCGACACCCACGTCCACATTTCGCACCCGCCCGTCATCTATACGCTCGACGCCAACGACTTGGCGCTGATTGCGCGCGCAGAAGAATTGAATTTCATCAATTCGATGGAAGAGCAACCGTTCTTCACCGGCCTTATCGATCCGCTGAGCACCTCCGACCGCATCATTTTTTTCAGCAAGGAGCAGCGCAACGCGCACTTCTCGCACCTCTCGATGCTGGGGCTCAAGCAGTGGATCGTGGACGCCGGCTGCACCGAACAAGGTATCGCGTGCGGGCGCACGCTGAACGGCGAACTGTACGCCGAAGCGCATGCGCAGGCGGGCGAGGTCGCGGTGATCGCGACGCACCCGTTTTCCACGTTTGACGCGGGCGACATCGAGGGTTGGCCCGGTGTGGGGATGTGGCGGGGAATGGCGCTCGACCTCGCCGCGGGGACGGTGGACGCCGTCGATCTGCTGTGCTTCACCAACGCCAAACCACCGGTCGCGATCGAACCCTATTTTCAGGCGTTGAACGCGGGCTTTCGCCTTCCCAGCTCGGCCGGCACCGACTGCTTGCTCGGCACCGGCGACTCGCTGCCGGCCGGCGGCTACCGCGTGTTCGTGAAGCCGAACGGGGCGTTCACGATGGACAGCTGGATCGCCGGTCTCAAGGCGGGACGTTCGTTCGTGTCGAATTATCCGTTGATCACCTCGTTTGAAGTCGAAGGCGCAGCACCGGGCGACGTCATCACCCACGATGGTCCTGACCTGCAAGGCTCGATTTCGGTGGTGTGCCGCATTCCGATTACGCGCGTCGAGATTTGGGGCGACCCGGGATTGTTGCAATCGCTCACTCCGCCCAACGGCTCGGCGAAATCGTTCACGACGTCGTTCAACGTGCCGTCGCCGAGTGTGACCTGGCTAGTCGCGCGTGTCACGGGACCGGCGATGGGAAAATGGCACGTGGTCTCGGCCAACGGGCTGTTTGCCCAGACGTCGCCGGTTTACGTCCAACACGCGAGCCCGACCAACGGGCTCACGCGCGCGGCGGCCGCGGAGTACTTCCTGGACCGGCTCGACGAAACCGTGAGCGTGTACGACACGCTCGGATTTTTCCCGGACGATTCGCGCGCCACGTTCGACTTGGCGGTCGCGTCGGCGCGAGCGTTCTATCAGACGCTCTTGATGCCGCCGACCGGCGTCGAGTCGCCCGCGCTGCGATCGGGCTGGGCGCTCCAGAACGTGTGGCCGAACCCCTTCGGCGGCGAGACGCACATCGATTATGTCTCTCCGCACAACGGCGAAGCGCACACCATTGCCGTGTACGACGCCGCCGGGCGCGTGGTGCGAACGCTCTTCGCGGGACGGCGCGGCGGCGGCGAGCACCGGGTCGAATGGGACGGGCGAGATGATCGCGGCCGCCGCGTGGCCTCGGGTGTATACTTCGTGCGCGTCCACACCGCGAGCGCGAGTGTGGGGCGCAAGATTGTACTCTTACGTTGAGAATGCCCATGACGCGATCGCTTCGGCATCTTCTGCTCATCAGCGCCGCGTTCACGCTCTCCTGCGAGTCGCAACCCATCCCGCCGTCCAGTCAGACGGCACCGACGGTGGTTACCCCGGAACCCCGCGTCGTCATCTTTCTCATCGACGGTATTCGCTGGCAAGATTCGTTCGGGGATCCGACGCACGCGCACATTCCCGGCATGTGGAACGACCTGCGCCCGCAAGGAGCGCTGTGCTCGAATTTCCGCAACCTGGGCTGGACGCTGACCAATCCCGGCCATGGCAGCATTCTCTCCGGTGTGTGGCAGTTCATCGCCAACGACGGATCGCAGCGGCCCGCCAATCCCACCCTGTTCGAGTACTACCGCAAGCAGAAGAGCGCCCCGGCGGCGGATGTGTTGCTCGTCAGCGAAAAGCCGAAGATCGACGCGGTCGCGTACAGCACCGACCCGGCGCACGGCGCCGCCTATGGCGCGGCGGTTGACTTCACCAACGCGAGCGACTTCGACACCTACGACGCGCTCATCGCCCGCTTACAAAGCGACCGTCCGCATTTCGTCATGGCATCGTTCTCCGAGGTCGATTTGCACGGGCACGCGGGCGTATACAGCGCCTACCTTCGTGCCATCGAGGTGGTCGATTCGCTGGCGGTCTTGACGTGGAACTACTTGCAGTCCGATCCACAGTATGTGGGACGCACGACCATGATCATCACCGCCGACCACGGCCGCCACGACGACGCCCACGGCGGGTTTCAAAATCACGGCGACACCTGCGACGGCTGCCAGCACATTCCTTGCATGGCGCTCGGCCCCAACATTCGCGCCGGCTACGCCGTCACCACGCTGTATACGCAGCGCGATTTGTGCACCACCGTGGGCTCGATTCTGGGAGTGGCGACGCCGCAGTCACAAGGCGTTCGCATGGGCGAGATATTCGTTCCGATCCAGACCGGAGTGGAGAATTAGCGGCCGCGCGAGGCGAGCCACGCCTCGATCTCGCCCCGCCCGGGGAACGCGGGGTTGATGGCGACACACGTGCGGAATTGAACCTCGGCTTCTTCGGAGCGCCCCGCGCCGCGCAAGGCGTAGCCCAGGAAGCAATGGGCTTCCTTCGAATTGGGATCCAGCTCCAGCGACTTCTGCAAGTATCCGACGGCTTGGTCGAAGCGGTTGCAGCGGTACAACGCGAATCCATAGAACATGTTCAGCTGCGCGTCGTTGGACTTGCGCGCGACCATCGGCTGGAGCAGTGTTTCCGCCCGCTGGAACGTCGCCAGCGACTCCGCCGAACGCCCCGAGACGGCGTACGCCTCGCCCAGCGTCATGAGCGTCATCACGTTGCGCGAATCTCCTTGCACTACGACCTCGAGGTGGGGAATCGCGTCCTCCATGCGATTCACGGCGTAGTAAGACTGCGCCAGCAGCGTGCGAAATTCGAGCTTGGTGGGCCGAATGCGCACCGCGCTTTCCAAGGTCGGGATGGCCTCGTTGAATCGCCCCAGCTTGTAGTCGAGCGCACCCAGCAGATAGAGCGCGTTGACGTTGCCGGGATGCTTCGCGATCGCCTGTTGCAGCCAGTAACGCTGCTTGTCGGTCTCGCCGCGCTGCCGGTACCAGGTCGACATGACGACTTCCGTGCGGCCCATGCCGAGCGGGAGTGTCGTGAGACGGGTCAGGCTGCGAGCTTCGTTCGCATTGGTCGCGATCCACGGAACGGTGTGATACGCGGAAACGCCGATCGCGCACACCATGGCCGCGACCACGCTGGCGTGGCGCATGCGCTGTCGCAACAGGAGAACCAACGCACTCACCGTGAACACCATGCCGGAGTGGGACAGCAGGTCCCAATCGCGCGCGTATCCCAAGTTCGAATCCCCGATCATCCAGCACGCGAGCAGATAGCCCGCGCCTGCGACCAACGCGAACCACGCCGTCCCGCGCCGCTCGCCCTTCGGGAGTGCGATCACCGCCGCAATCAAGAACAAGAACATCCCCAACGGGCCAATCAAGATTTGCTCGTTGAAGAAGTCGCGATAATGCACTTTGGACCACATGTAGCCCGGCTGGTTGGTATGGACGAATGCGGTCTTCACCATGCTCAGTAACGTCGCGAACGGGTTGTAGCCCGGGCGCAGCTTCATGAACAGCAATCCCACTGCCGCGACCGCGGCCGCCGCAATCGCCAAATCGCGCAGCGCAGCACGCCGCCTCTCCCGCGACAGCAGCTGCACCGACACCAGCACCGCGAAGGACATTCCCAGCACCAGCGAGGAAAGATGGAGTGCAAAGCAAATCGTCAGTGCCAGCGCCGGCAAGATGAGTGGGGAGGCACCCCGCAGCGTTCGAAGTGCCAGCCACAAGTACAGCGCGATACCGACCGCATAGAACGTGTAGTTCTCGATGTAGCCGAAGAAGAGTTGGATGTACCCCTGCAGCAGAATGACGAGCCAAATCAGCGCCGTGGTGACGCGCAGCTCGCGCTCGTCGCGCGTTTTGCGCAGTCGCGCAATCTCCGCGGCCAGCGGCCACGCGATGATGAGGAACAGCAATCCACACGCAACGCTCCCCGGCGCCAGCGCATCCCGGGCAATGAATTCGACGGGGCGATTCGGTCCATCGAACCACGGCTTGGTGGTGTTGTAGACCGCGTATTGCAGCACACTCGAGAGCGGCTCGCGTTCCAGGATTTCTTGCGAGCGATCGATCTCTTCGACGATGATGTTGCCGTCGCCCAGATAGGTGTGACTGATGCGGCAGAACCACAACAGCGCCGTGCCGGCCGCGACGGCGGCTATCGCGATCGCCGTGAAACGCCGGCCCGGCAAGAGCGCGCCTGCTCCCTTGTCGAGCCACGCGACCAACGCCTCGCGACGAAACAGGACGATGTACACCACCGCGCCAAGAGCGACCGTCGCCGCCGCCAACACCCAAGTGGGAAAGAAGAAGTAGAAGTGTGCTCCCCACATCCACAGCCGCGGCGGTCGCGACGAAATCACGTGCACCGCGATCATAGCCGCGGTGAGGAGTACCATTGCCGTAACGATTGAGGTGTCGAGCGAGCGGGTGCGCTCCACGACCGGTTTTGGGCGGGTCATCGCCGATTAGTATACTCTAACCCGCAATGCATTCCGAGGAGGCCCCATGCAACAGCCCATCCACGTCGAAGAACTCAAATCCCGCGAAGTTTTCCCCGGCCATCACGCGCGCTTCATCCACGGCGACCACATGACCATCGCCTATTGGCGCATCGACAAGGGTGCGACCGTCCCCGAGCACTCGCATCCGCACGAACAAGTCGTGAACGTCCTCTCGGGGAACTACGAGCTTACCGTGGCGGGAAAACCTCTTTCGCTGGAGGCAGGCATGGTGGTCGTTGTCCCCGGCGGTGTTCGCCACTCCGGCCGCGCGATTACGGATGCCGCTTTACTCGACGTCTTCCACCCCGTGCGCGAGGACTATCGGTGAAAACGGCACAACCGTTACGGTCGTAAAACCCAGCGAAATGGGGCATTGACAACCGATTAGCGAATCGCTAACCTCCCCGGAAGGTTCCTCGGTAGCTCAATGGTAGAGCATGCGGCTGTGTTCCGAGACGCAGCACCGACGCGAGATCGTCGGTGAAAAATCGGGTGAATTCAGGGAAGCCCGCATCTCCAATTCGCGGGTAATCCTGAGCGAAGTCCGCCGAATGAGAAATCCCAGTAAGCGGAAACGTGCAGAGACTAGGGGATGAGGATTCTCAACCGATAAGCCCCGCCAGCGCCCGACACCCTCGCTTGCACACAAGACGGGTGATGAGATAGTCCGAGCCCTTTGGCAACAAAGGGAACCCTCGTAACCGCAGGGTTGTAGGTTCGAGTCCTACCCGGGGAGCCATTTTCACTTCCTCGATTCCTCCGCAAGCAACGAAGCAAAATTTCGTTCGTTGTAGAATCCTATCAGGTCGATCAATTTCCGCTGCTCGTGACACAACCCCTTCACCGCACCCCACAGGCGCCGGTTCCGAATCATCGGCAGGAAAGGTCTCGATTTTCTGTTAGGATGAATCGCAACTCTTCGAGGAGGCTGATCGTGACCAGTCCACGTCCCGCAGTTGCAATCCCGTGTTTCTTGTTTGTGTTGACGGCTTGCGCGATTGGATGCGAGGACAACTCGGTCGACGCTGAGCCTCCGACCTTGAGGCCGACCCTCCTTTATATGGAGACGCCACCCGGCGGCTATGGGAGGATCACTGCACGAAATCTGGACGGCACAGGACGTGATGTCCTCACGTCGGGCGAGAATGCGTGGGCGCCGGGGGACGTGACTCCGGACGGCAGAAAGATTCTCTTCTTCGGACCCACGGGACCGGGGACGGACCAGGAGATCTTGACCATGAACTACTCCGGTTTCGGAGTCGAGCCGGTGACGGACGATACGGATCAGGATACTCATGCGTCGTTCCTCCCCGATGGGCGAATCATCTATGCCAGCAGCCACGGAAGCCAGCACGACATTTACCGGATCGATGCCGATGGCTCAAACCTGACGCAGCTCACCACCGACGTCGGAGCCGAACCGGACCCCAGCCTCAGCCCGGACGGCACGAAGATCGTTTTCTCGCGCGCGATCAAGGACATCTGGGTCATGAACGTGGACGGCACAGGCGCAACGAATCTAACCAACTTCGGGGCGGGCGAGTTGGGCGTTTACCCACGATTCAGTCCCGACGGATCGAAGATCGTCTTTGTGTACGCTTTGAACAACGATCTCGATTTGATGATCATGGACGCCAGTGGCGCCAACCGAACCAATCTGACTTCATCGGACCCGCTTTTCTACTCCGGGTCGGTGTGTTTCAGCCTCGACGGCCAGCGTATCTACGCCACCGCCGGTACAACTCAGAACGGCCAGAGAGACATTTACCGATTGGATGCCGACGGCACCAACCGCATCCCGATCACGGACACCGAGGCGGACGAAGTCTTCCTCAGGGTCGTCAACCTTCTGCGCTAGGACGCGCACTTCGCCTCCGAGGTCGCCGGCGCTTGCGACTTGCGCCGGGCTGTGGTTTTATTCTGATCTACCGTCGGACGCTTCGGGTGCCCAGATTATTGCTCGTTTCCGTAGAAAGGACCTCCAAGCCATGAGATCTCCGCGTTTCCCTTTCCTGGCAGCGCTCGTCGCTGCGGCGTCGCTGGCCGATGCCTCCTCCGCCGCCGACCTCAAGCTGCCGCGCACGAGCCAGAAGGCCCAGGTCATGCAGACCGTGGGTCTAACAGATGTCACGATCAACTACAGCCGGCCCGGGGTGAAGGGACGGACGATATGGGGCGATCTCGTCCCCTATGACAAGGTGTGGAGGACGGGCGCGAACGAGGCCACGGCCATCACCTTCTCTACCGACGTAAAGGTGAATGGTCAGCCGCTCGCGGCCGGGACTTACAGTCTCCACACGATCCCCACGAAGAACGACTGGACCGTAATCTTCAACAAGAAGTCCGACCAGTGGGGGAGCTACTCATACGACGAGAAAGAGGACGCGCTCCGGGTCCAGGTCAAGGCCCAGCCCCACGAGTTCACCGAGTGGATGGAGTTCAGCCTCGCGGACATCGCCGTGGACAAGGCCACGGTGGCTCTCGACTGGGAGAAGCTCCGTATCCCGTTTGAGATCCAGGTGGAAACGATCGAGCACGCGCTCACGAACGCTCGCGCCGCCATGGCTTCCCTGGCCGCGGACGACCATCAAACGGCGTTCAGTTGTGCGAACTTCGCCTTCCAGAACAACGTCGCTCCCGATGAAGCGCGGCAGTGGATCGACAAGTCGATCTCGATCAAGGAGACCTGGCTCAACCTGCGCGTCAAGGCCGACATGCTGGCGAAGGAAGGCAAGACGGCGGAGGCCATCAAGTTCGGGGAAAAGGCGATCGCGGTGGGCAAGAAGGACGCACCCGCTGATGAGATCGCCAAGATCGAGAAGCAGGTCGCGGAGTGGAAGAAAGCTAAGAAAAGCTAAGAAGTAACGGACCGGGCTTCCGGGCGGCCACGGCGGCCGCCCGGAAGCGAGATCACGAGTGCGCAGGCGATGGTCCCGAGGCAACCGACCACGTTGTACCAGAGGAACGAGATGTCGGTGGTCGCAAAGCAGAAAATGACCGCAGTCTCGCCCGCCAGCGCCCCGAGAAAGACCGCCGTTCCGCCGACGCGCTTAAAGTAGAACGCCAGCAGAAAGATTCCGAGGATCGTGCCGTAGAAGAGCGATCCAAGGATGTTGACGGCCTCGACCAGCGACCCGAGACGGTTGGCGTACTCCGCGAAGAGAATCGCCAGCGCGCCCCAGACCACGGTTGCGATCTTTGATACCACGACCAGGTGCCGGTCCGACCGCGCACGCTTCCAAAACCTCCGATAAATATCCACGATCGTTGTCGAGGCGAGGGCGTTGAGCTCCGAGGCCGTCGACGACATCGACGCCGCGAAGATCATGGCCAGCACGAGACCGATGACGCCGACCGGTAACGACGCGAGCACGAACGACAGGAAAATGTAGTTCACATCGTTACCGTCCGATCCCGGGTTGACCTCGCGTACGATGTTGCGGGCCTGCAGGCGTACGTCGACGGCCTGGGCGTGAATGCTGTCGATGGACGTCGCGGCCGACGCCTCCGCCACTGGGTCACCGGCCCTGCGTGCCTCGAGCAGCGTCTCGATCTCGGCGCGCTTCGCCTCCGCGAGCGCGTCGTACTCCGCCTGCAGAACCCGGAACTCGCCCGCCAGCGGGCTTGCCTCGACGCGCCGTGTCTCCACGGGATTGAAGTGGATCGGCGTCGCGTGGAACTGGTGGACCACGAAAACCATGGCCCCGACGAACAGGATCACGAACTGCATCGGCACTTTGACCATGCCGTTGAACAGGAGCCCGAGCCGGCTCTGGGTCACGGACTGGCCCGAGAGATAGCGGCCGACCTGCGATTGGTCGGTACCGAAGTAGGAAAGCGCGAGAAAGAAACCGCCGATGATGCCCGACCAGAAGTTGTATCGGTTGTTCCAATCGAACGAGAAGTCGATGGCGTTCAGTCGGCCCATGCGGCCCGCGACGTGGACCGCTTCCGTGAAGGAGACGTTCTCCGGGAGTAGTGCCACCGCGATCGCCAGGGTGGTCAAGAGGCCGCCCAGAATGATGACCATCTGCCAGAAGTTGGTGTGGTTGACGGCCTTGGTGCCGCCCGCGGCGGTATAGATGATGACCAGGACGCCCGTGACCACGTTGGTGACGTGGAGGTTCCAGCCCAGCAGCACCGAAAGGACCACGGCCGGTGCGTAGATGGTGAGCCCACAGGCGAGCCCGCGCTGCACGAGGAAGAGAATGGCGGCCAGGCTGCGCACTTTGACGTCGAAACGGTGTTCGAGGTACTCGTACGCGGTGTAGACCTTGAGCCTGCGGTAGAGCGGCACGGCGGTGATCGACAGCACAACCATGGCCAGCGGCAGGCCGAAGTAGAACTGCACGAAGCGCATTCCGTCTACGTAGGCCTGGCCGGGCGTCGAGATGAACGTGATCGCGCTGGCCTGGGTCGCCATGATGGAGAAGGCGACGGTGTACCAGCGCATGCTGCGATCGCCCAGGATGTAGCTGTCGAGATCGCGGTTCCTTCTGCCCTTCCACACGCCGTAGACGACGATGAAGACGAGCGAAGCGGCGAGTACGAGCCAGTCGAAACTTCTCAGGAGAACGCCCTCGTGAACGCGTAGAAGAGGAGGATGAGGAGCGCCAGGTTCCCGATGACGACGGCGTAGAGAACACGCCAGCTTCCACCGATGGGCGGCTGCTCTTCGCCGTCCGCTGCCGTTTTGTGCTCGGTCTCTTTCATCCGCGGGCCGACACCAGGTTGATGAAGAGCCGGTAGGCGCCGGGCACGCCTGCCGGCAGCTGTCTGAAGAATGCGTATCCGGTGTAGATGAAGATTCCCTTGCCGTGGCGCGCCCACACGAGACCACCCGCCGCTGGCTTCTCCCCGGGATCGTTGGAGGAGAGCACGGTCTTGTACTCGGGTCCCCACGTGGTGGCGAAGTAGAGGCCGCGTTCCTGCACCCAGCCCTCGAAGTCCCGCGCGGTGATCCGGTTGGGTTTTGTCAAAAGCGGGCTTGCGGGATCGGCGAGATCGACCGGCGCGCCCTCGACCGTGACCCGGTCACGACCGATCTCGAGGGGGAAGGGCGCGAAGTCCCGATGCAGGGTTCGATCGGCCGTGTTGTACTGCACGACGAGTGTTCCTCCCGACTCGACGTAGTCGAGGAGCCGCTGCGAATTCCGCTTGAGCGCCTCGCGGGCGTTGTAGGCGCGCACTCCCGTGACAATGGCATCGTATCTGGAGAGGTCCCCCGAAGCCAGCTCGGCGTCCTCGATGAGGGTCACGCGGTAGCCGGCCTGGGCGAGAGCGGCAGGCACGTCGTCCCCCGGACCCATGACGTAGCCGATCGTTTCGCCCACTTTGGAGAGCGGCAGCCGCACGACGTGCGCGCTGGCCGGGGGGAACACGGTCACGATTGGAATGTGGGGATGATCGATCACGGTCATGTCGCGTGTGAAGGTGCGGTCGTCGGTCGTGAACTCGGCCGCGAGCACACTCGCCTCCGGACCCGGAGTAACCTTGAAGACGACGTCGCGGGTTTTCCCCGCGGGCAGATCGATCTCCTGGGCGACGGGATCGCAGCGCCAACCCGAAGGCAGCGCGAGGCGGGCCCGGCCGCGGATCGCGATGCGCGATTCGAGCCTGAGGCGCACCGGACGCGCGGAGCCGTCGGGGAAGAGGTAGACCTGCTTGTCCAGCGCGAGCGTCACCTCGGGCGCGATGCACAGAGGCCGGTAGAGCTCGCCGCGCACTCGGTCCACCCAGCGGTACATAACGGGGAGCGTGTAGTCGATCGATTGCCCCGACACCGTCACGGAGATCGTTACTCGCAGCGCGGGATCGTTCGAAGGCGTTCCGATTTGCGCGGGATCGGCAACGTGGTGCAGACCTCCCTCGAGCGGTTCGCGCAGCCAGTACGGCTGCGTGGTGCGCCAGTTCAGGCTCGCGGGCACGATGCTTCGTAGCGCCACGGTGACCGGCCGGTTCTCCGCGAGAAGGCTGTCGCCCCGGCTCTCGAGCCCTGCGGGCTCCGATCGGATTTCCGACATGCGAAGCGCCGTGCCCGAACGGTTGATCGCGGTCACATCGACCTGAATCGAATCGCCGGGAGAGAGTGTGTGCTGACGGGCCACGGCCTCGAGCCAGAGCCCGCTGCAAGCGCGGATCACATCGTCGAGCTCGCGTGCCTTGTGGAGGAGGAGCGGCGCATCGCCGGCCGCCGCCGACGCGCGAAGTCGTGTCAGCGCGGCGCGTGCCTTCAGGAGACCCGGCACACTCGCTGCGGGGTCGCCGGGATCGTGCGCGCGGTGGACGGCATCAAGCAGCTTGCCCACCGCAGCCCCGCCGCGGATGCGGTTCCACGACAGGTCGACACCCTCGAAGAGATCGGCCTTCGCCGGTTCCCCGGCAACGAACTGGAAGTAGTTGACCGACGTGCCACGGCGTTCGGGCGAGCCGAATCCCTGGCTCTTGTGCATGCTCCGGCTCTCGCCTGCGAGCTCCGTATAGGAACGACCGAGAAGCGCGTTGTACGCCCCGAGATCGATGGTGAGGAGCTGCTTTGCGCTCTCGCCCGAGGGCGGCGCGGTCCAGCTGAAGTGGTTCCAGAGGATGCGCTTCGGCTTCCAGGGCGAAAGTGTGTGCAGTTGATCGGGGAATCGAGACGGATCGCCGGCCGCCTCGAAAGCCTCGACTGCGATCAGCGCCGACGCCGTGTGATGGCCGTGGCGGCCCTCGCCGGTGGTCGGGAATCTCATCACGATGACGTCGGGCCGGAAGGTTCGGATGACGCGCACCACGTCGGACAGGGCCGCGTCGTGTCCCCACATGGCGAGCGTTTCGTCGGGCCCCTTGGAGTATCCGAAATCGACCGCGCGGGTGAAGAACTGCTCGGCGCCGTCGATCCGGCGCGCCGCGAGGAGCTCGTGGGTGCGGATGACGCCCAGGAGATCGCCCTGCTCGTCGCCGATCAAGTTCTGTCCGCCGTCGCCCCGGGTCATGGAGAGGTACCCGGCCCGCACCAGCTTCTCGTTCTCTAGCCAGGTCAGCATGGCCGTGTTCTCGTCGTCGGGGTGAGCCGCCACGTAGAGCACTGAGCCGACGACGGTGAGCTTCTCTAGGGCCAGTTGCAGCGCCGCGGCGTCTAGCACCGCGGGGGGACCATCGGAAGCAGCAGACGGGGTGGCGCCAGCAGCCACGAACAACGTGAGCACGGCCTGCCGGAACGCAATGCGCAAGATGATTTCCTCTCGTG
>JAICFA010000012.1 GCA_025923935.1 Candidatus Krumholzibacteriia bacterium | reverse complement strand
TCTTTCGAAAGGCAACATGCTGCCCGAGTTCGAGGACGTAGTGTTTCGCATGCGGCGCGGAGAAGTGAGCGACATCGTGGAGTCGGAGTTCGGCTATCACATCATCAAGCTCACCGACGTGCGCACGTCGCTCAACGAGCTTCCGTTCGACCAGGTCGCTCCGGAGATCTCGCGCACGCTGTTGATTCGCAAGCGCGCAGCCGTGTACGACAGCCTGGTCACCGCGTTGGTAACGGCCGCGAAAATCGAAATCATCGACCCGGATTTGAAATTCGCCATTGCCCGCTCCGAGTCGCTGCGCACCGCGCGCGCAGGCGAGAGCCGGGCGCAAGGATTCACCAAGGCACTGCCAGAGCCGGAAGAGTCGCGGCCGCGCGTCCTGAGTGTGCCTGGTGCCATGAGCGACACGGCGGCAACACCGGTGCCCGAGGTGCAATCGACGACAACGGAGGAGGCGGACACGAGTGGCAATTAGACGAATGGGATTCGCCGCGGGGATGATCGCGGCGCTCGCGATCGCCGCCGGAGCGCACGCCGAGCGGCGCGTCATCGATCGCATCGTCGCCGTGGTCGACGACGAAGCCATTTTCGAAAGCGACGTGCAGCAGGCGGTGCGCCAGGGGTTGGTGCAGCGCGGCCAGACCAACGTCACCGACGCCGAGCGCAAGCAGCTCTACGACGATGCGCTTGAGGTGCTGGTCAACGACCGCCTGGTCATTGCGCAGGCTTCGCGCCTGGGCATCGACGTGCCGTTTGCCGACGTGGAAGCGGAAGTGAACAAAGCCATCGACGAGAACCGCCAGGTGCTGGGCGGCGATGAGGAGTTCAACAAGCAGCTGGCCACCGAAGGCTTGACGATGGACGACTTGAAGAAGATGTACCGCGTGCAGATCAAGAACCGCATGCTGGTGGAGCGCGTGCTGCGCCGCGACATGGAGCGGCAGCGCGGCGAGGCCACCGAGGAAGACCTGCGTGCGTTGTTCGAAGAACGCAAAGGCGAACTGCCGCCGCGCCCCGAAGTCGCCCACCTGCAGACCATCTTCATCGGTTTCGAGACGTCGAGCGGTGCGTCGAACGCATCGCGGACGAAGATCGAAGCACTGCGCGCGCGCATCGAAGGCGGAGAAGATTTCGCCGAAGTGGCCAAGAAAGAGTCCGAGGACCCGAGCGGTGCGCTGGGCGGCGACCTGGGATTCCTACACGCGAAAGATTTGCGCGAGCCGGCGTTCGCCAACGCGGTGGGCTCCCTCAAAGTGGGCGAGCTCAGCCAGCCGGTGCTGACGGTGTACGGCTACCACCTCATCCAAGTGACGGAGGAGCGCAAGAACACGGGCGAGGTGCGCGTGCGCCACATTCTGGTGCGCGCCCAGCCCAGCGATTCTGACATCGACGAAGTCTTCAAGACCGCGTCCTACGTGCGCGAAGAGATCAACCGCGGTGTCCCCTTCGACTCGCTGGCGGGGCGCTACAACACCGACCCGGCCGCGGGTCAGAGCGGCGACCTCGGTTGGGTGCGGGTGGCCGAGCTGCCGGAATTCTTCCGGGACGTGCTGAAAGATCTGAAGCCGGGCGACGTGAGCCAGGTGCTGCGCGAATCGGCCGGCTTTCGCATCGTCAAGCTGCTCGAGCGGGAAGAGGCGCGTCCTTACGAGTTTGCGGAAGTGCGCGACGACCTGAAGCGGTTGTACGAGCAGGAGCGCTTCGGCAAGACCTACGACGAGTATCTCGCCGATCTGCGGAAGAAGTTTCGCGTCGAGATTCGCAGCTAGTGCAGTGATTCACGCAGGCGCCGCGCCAGCCGGTCGGCCTGCACGCGCAGCTCGGGCACGGCGGTCGACTCCCAGTCGCCCGCGCGCCGCGGGCTCCCCAGCGTGAACACCGTCGCCGACGCGCGGCCGTTGGCGTCGACGAGCGCGCCCTCGCCGTCGGTGAGAATTCCCAAGCCCAACGGATCCGGCACGAGTACCCCCGCCGCGCGCAGCGAAACCACCATCGGCTCCGCCATGCGCGCAAAATCGCCGTCGGGTCCGGTGCAATTCACCAGTGCCCCCGCGTCGTAACGCTCCACCGTCTCGTGTCCGCGACGGCGAACGCTCACCGTAACGGAATCCGGGCCCGCCTCGACGCGGGTGATTCGGCCCGCCACAATCGTGAGCTCGCGCACCGCGAGCATGTGATTGACCATCTCGGAGATGCGCGTCGACATGCGGTGGCGGTGCGTTTCCCAAAACGGCCGCACATGGCGAAGGAAGCGCGCTCGCTCGCGTGGCGTCATGCGGTGCCACAGCTGCGGCGTGATGGGGCGCAGGCCATTAATGACGTCGCGCCAGTCGAGGCCGGCGCGGCCGGCGGCGCGCGACGCGTCGCGGAGCGTGCGCAAGAGCTGCGACACGGAACCATCCCAACGCTCGAGTGCGGCGGACGGATCGACCACGGGCGGCTTGGCCGGCCAGTCGCGGTGCGACAACGGCAGCTGTCCGTGGCGCGAAACCGCGATGAATCCCGACGTATGTCCGCTGTCGCGCAGCGCGATGGCGGCGTCCACCATGGTGAGACCCGAGCCGATGAGGACGATGGGCAGGTGCGATTTCGGGATGGAGTCGAAAGCACCCCGCACCCACGGATCGCGCACGTAGCGATCGCCACCGTCGGCGAACCCGATTGGGTCGCGCGGTGGCAGGTTGCCCAGCGCGAGCACCACGCGGTCCGCGGTCACGGTCTCGTCTCCCATCGTCAGTATCATACTCGCGTCCTCGACACGGAGCGCGGTGACGTCTCCGCGTCTCAATTCAACGCCGACGTTCGCAGCCGCTCTCCACTTCGTTTCCTCGAGCAGCCACTCCAGGTATTCGCCGTAGCGCGCGCGCGGCACGAACGCGTCGCCCGTGACTGACGGATCGCTGCGCTGCAGCCAGCGGAGGAAGTGACCTTCGTCCTCGGGGAACGCACCCATACGCCCCGCGGGAACGTTCAGCAGGTGGAGGGGGTGGTCGGTGGAATAGGCGGCCCCGCGTGCGAATTGTGGCCCCCGTTCGATGAGGACGATTCGCATTCCGCGGGGCCATGGCAGCCGGGCCAGGTTAGCAGCAGTAGCAACCCCGCTGAACCCGGCTCCGACGATCGCTACAGTGGGCATCGCGTTTTTAGGCTCCGATCAAACTCAAGCCAGAGTGTAATCGGAGCCATATCGGAGTGTCAAGTCCCGCTATTGCGGCTTCCGGACCAACGTATAGTGGCCAAAGAGGTCGGCCTCCAGGTCCATCCCCGAATCCGCCCAGCCCAGCGTCTTGCCCATCTGCCGCGCGGCGACGGAGTCGTCGGCGTCGAATTCCAGCACCTTGAAGCCCACCCGTTCGTACACCTCGCGCGCAAATGGCGAGCGGCCGTCGGCCCACGGCTTGTACGCCTCGCCTTCCTTCGCGGGGGCGGGGGAAAGGTTGTAGATCAGCGCGAAGCCGCCGGGCTTCAACAGGTCGTAGACCGATTTCACGAACGCTTCGTCGTCCACCTTCAAGTGGACCAACATGCGCGGATCGACTTCTTGCTCGGGGTGGATGTAGCCGTGTTTGAGCGTGTTCTTCGACACGAACACGTCGTAGCCCTTGCCGACATCCGAAACCGTCGCGGCGTCCGCGGGGAATTGGCCGAACACCAGCTTCACGTTTCCGTCGCGTCCCTTGCCGGCCGCGTCGCAGCGCTTGATCTTGCCGGTGTCGGCGGCGTCGGAATACAGCACCTTGAGCAGCGGATCCACCTCGATGCCGGTCGCGTCCGCCCCCAGCGACGCCATCGCGCGCAGCTGCCCGATGGACCCGAAGCCGAAGTCGACAATCTTGAGCCCGTCGACTTTCTTCACCCCGGCGCGGCCCAGAATCTCCATCGGCCGCGTGAACGCCACCGGCGTGCCGTAGCGCGTGAGGTAGAAGAATTGTTCGTCGAGGTCGCGCTTGGCGTAGCCCTTGAGCTGTTCTTCGGTCATGCCCTTCGCCACTTTGTCGCTCAGTGCGTCGCGCGTTTCCTTGTTGTAGTGGACGGCGCGTGTCGCGGCAAGCGGCGGCAAGCACTGAAAGCCCGACAGAAACTCCTTCGCGAGCGGTGACTCCACCTGCGCGCTCATGGCCGTGGCTTCCGTTTTCATTTGCTCCACCACACTGCCGGGAGCGACCGGCTCGGGCGGCGCCGGCGTTTGCCCGGCCAAGACCATGGCGATTGCTAGAGAACCGATCATCACGCACACACTCCTTTTAGGTTTGACGTACAGGTGCATGCACGGGTGGCATTCTTCCCACAAGCGAGGGACTACTAGCGCGTAGTCGCGGTGGACCGAGCGCAGTGGGCTGCTGAATGACAGGACCCGTGCAGGCTCCTGGTCGGGGACAGGCCGGATTGTGGGGCATCGGCAAGCAGTCTTACGGGCTGGAGCAGTTTATCGTTGCCCACGGAGGAGGTTGAGGCGACGATTTGCGCGGAGGTATTGCTATGAAAATGATCCTACCGGCGACCATGCTGCTGGTCGCAGCACTCGCCTACGCCCAAACCGACACGACGAGAACCCCGCCGCCGGACACCACCCGGACTCCCAAACCCGCGCCCCGCGACACCACGCGCGCGCCGGCGCAGAAACCGGCCACCCCGGCGACTCAACCCGCCACCAGTGCCAGCGTGAAACGCGCCCTCTTTTGCACCAATGTGAGCGAGCGCGAGCCCGTGGACGAGCTGACCACACTCTCCGGACCGGCCGACCGGGTCTTTTTCTTCACCGAGCTCATCGGGCTCGGCGGCCAGACGGTCACGCACAAGTGGACCCTCGACGACCAGTCGCTGGCCGAGGTGCCCATCACCGTGGGCGGAGACCGCTGGCGCTGTTACTCGACGAAGACACTGGGCGGCGTGGGCTCCGGCACGTTGAAGGTCACCGTGGTCGACGCTTCCGGCGGTACGCTGGCGGAGAAGACTCTAGCGTACACCGCGGGCGCACAGTAGCTCACATCGCCGCGGCCATCGCGGCTTTGCGCCGTTGACACACGATGAAGTAGTAGCCGAACAGCACCAGTAGCGGAACGTCCGGCTGTGACGACGCACTGGCGCTCAGCTCGACGCGGGTTCGCGACCGCCAAAATCCTTCGCTCCTGAACGTGACCAGCGGGGTCGTGTCGTCCGGGTGCGCGCGGACTTCCGTGAGCGACCGGAACGGACGCGATTTGAAGTAGTACCTCGCACCGCTCTTCGTCTCGAGGCGGCCGGTCGACGTCCAGCTTCCGGGGAAGAATGTAGCGAGCACGTCCTCGGATTCGCACCGACGGACGACGGTGTGCCGGTGGAGGAACCCCTCGCCCTTGAAGGTCCAGCAGCCGTCCTCGCTCTGGGCGGTGGCGACCGTCCTCCACGTTCCCTTGAACGACAATTCGGCCACTGGCTGATCGCCGGCCCGAAGGTCGAATTGTGATTTCCACGTCCCTCGCTGCACCCACGACAAAGCCCCAGTGAGGCGCGACGATATGCGCTGCATGGCCAATCCTCCGCTAGCGTTTTCGCATGAATTGCCGGATTATCGCAGCTATGGCGCTGCAAATGAACCTAATTGCCGTCACCTCCGGCGAGCCCGGCGGGATCGGTCCCGAGATCGTCGCGAAATTGTTCGGGCGGTTTCGGCCGGCGCGATCGGTCGCGGTCGTAATCGGCTCGCCCGAGCTGTTCGAGCGATGGAGCCGGCGCGCGCGCTTTCGACCGCCCGTTGTCGAGGACATCGACGAAGTGCGCGAGCTTGCCGCCCGGAAGAAGGTCCGCGTCGTCCTGCTCGATACCGGTGTGCGCGCCCCGTACGTGGTAGGGGCGAACAGCGAAGGCGGCGGCCTTCACGCCGGTACCGCCATACGAATTGCGTGCGAACTGGCCAAGAACCGTTCAGTGGCCGCTATCGTGACCCCGCCCGCCTCGAAGAAGTCGTTGAACCTGGCACACTTCGACTATCCCGGCCACACCGAGATGTTGGCCCATTACTTGATGGCACCCGACTGCCAAATGATGATGGTCCGCGGGGGCTTGAGGGTGGTGCCGTTTACCCGGCACGTGCCCCTGGCTCGGGTCGCGGGCGAGTTGAAACCCGAAGCGCTGGCGACGTGTATTCGAGTTACCGTGGAGTCGCTCGCGCGCGATTTTCGAATTCAGCGGCCGCGCATCGCGGTGGCGGGACTGAACCCGCACGCGGGCGAAGACGGTGTCATCGGCACCGAGGACCGCGACAAGATCAAGCCGGTTGTGGAGCTGCTCCGTGCGGAAGGAATCGGCGCGAGCGGCCCCTTCCCGGCTGACGCCATGTTTCAGTCGGCGCCCCAGGCGGTGAAGGGAACCGGCCCCTACCACGCGTACATCGCCATGTACCACGACCAAGGCTTGGTGCCGTTCAAGATGCTCGCGCAGCGGCGCGGCGTGAACGTCACCGTGGGCCTGCCGGTTCCGCGCACCTCCGTCGACCACGGCACCGCGTACGACATCGCGGGCAAGGGTATTGCCGAACACGATTCTCTTTACGAAGCCTATGTACTCGCGGAATCATTGACGGCGGCGCGTGCCAGGAGAAGGCGCGCGGTATCAGCCACCAAACCGAAGCGGCACGCACGATGAGCACCGAAGAACGCAACACCGAAGCCCCGCAGGACCGCAGCGTCATCGGCGTCTATCACCTCACGAAGACGTACGATACCCACAACGCGCTCGACGACATCAGCATCTCCATCGGGAATGGAGAATTCGTCTTTCTCGTGGGTCCCAGCGGCTCGGGCAAGAGCACGCTGTTGCGCATGATCTACATGGACGAGTATCCGACCAGCGGACAAGTGGTGGTCAGTAATTTCGTCTCCACCCGAATGAAGCGGCGCGACATTCCTTATCTGCGCCGCCGCGTCGGCATCGTCTTCCAAGACTACAAACTGCTCGAGGACCGCACGGTGGCGGAGAACATCGCCATCGGCATGCGCATCACCGGTGCGTCGCCGTTTGCCATCAAGCGGCGCGTGGCGTCGTTGCTCAATGAGATCGGCTTGTATCACAAACGCGAGGCCAAGCCGCAGACCCTTTCCGGCGGCGAGCAGCAGCGCGTCGCTATTGCGCGCGCGCTGGTCAACCATCCCGCCATTCTCCTCGCGGACGAGCCGACGGGAAACTTGGATCCCGATTCGGCGGAGGATGTGCTTCGACTGTTGTTCAAAATCAACAACGGCGGTACTGCGGTATTGATGGCGACGCACGACCACTCGTTCGTGCAGAACTTCGGGCAGCGCATCATTCATCTGCGCGACGGCAAGATCGACGAAGATCGCAAGACCGGGCTGGTGGGCAACTTGAGCGACCGGCTCGACGCGCTGCGCATGGAGCGCGAGCGCCAGAAGCGCATCAACGACGCCATTAAGCGCCAGCGCGCCAGCTCGCTGGCACCGACCAAGACGGAGTAGCACCATGTGGCGGAGGATTCTCTACATCGTCGATGAAGCCCTGCGCACGGTGAAGCGCCACAAAGGACTCACCTCGATCTCGGTCATCATCATGAGCCTGTCGCTGCTCATGCTGGCCGTGTTCCTGCTCGCGACCGACAACTTGCTCAAGCTGGTGAGCGAGGCCCAGGACGAGATGAAGATCTACGTCTACTTGCAGGACAGCGCGGGGCAGGAGACCATCGACAATCTATACCGGACCATTCTGTCGCAGCACGAAGTCTCCAGTTTGGAATTTGTTTCCAAAGAAGACGCGTTGGCGGATTTCAAGACACAGCTCGGTGAAGAAGCCGACCTGCTCGCCGCACTGCGCGCCAACCCCTTGCCCAACTCGTTCTGGGTGGTTCCCAAGGCGGAGTTCAAGACGCGCGAATCGATGGTGGCGCTGGCGGAGCGTTTCGGACAGCTGCGCGGAGTAGAAGAAGTGCGCTACGGCAAGGAGTTCTTGGACAAGTTCTCGACCATCGTCGCCGCTATCTACACCGTCGACCTCGTGGTGGGTGTCATTGTGATCATGTCGGCGGTGTTCATCATCGCCAACGCGGTGCGCCTCACCGTCATCAGCCGGCGCAAGACTATCGAGATACTGAAGCTGGTCGGTGCCACCAATCCGTTCATCCTGGCGCCGTTCATCATCGAGGGTGCGTTCCAGGGTGGGGTGGCGGCGGTGCTGTCGCTCTTGCTGCTGCGCGCGGTCACCGAAGTGAGCCGGAGTGCGATTCCCGAAATCAGCTTCTTCTCGGTCGAAAAGACCGTCATCTATATGGTGGTGTGCATCGGCATCGGGGCGCTGGGCAGTTTCATGGCGCTACGGCGCTACTTGCGGATGACATGAAGAAACGTGCGTACATCATCGTCGCCGTGCTGCTCGCCGCGTTTTCCGCGTCGCTGGCCGGTGGCCTCGCCTTCGGACAACAAGAGGACGACGTCGACGAAAAGCAGCAAGAGCTCGACCGTATTCGCCGCGAGATCCAAGAGCATCGCGCGCAGTCGCAGAAGCTCGGCTCGCAGGAAAAACAAGTTCTCAAGAAGCTCTCCGGCATCGACAAGGACATCGATCTGTCCAAGAAGTATCTCCGCAAGCTCTCCGACCGGGAAGTGTCGCTCGACGATCGCATCGGCGACCTACGCACCCAAATCGGTGGGCGCGAAGCCGTGCTGACGCAGCAAGAAGAGGCTCTCGGCGCGCGCCTGCGGCAGATGTACAAGCGCGATCCCAAATTTACGTGGGAAGTCTTTCTCGGCGCGAAGAGCTTCGACGACGCCATCACCCGCTATCAGTTCATGAAGCTCATCGCCGCCCAGGACGCCGGCTTGATCGACGAGTTCCGCGAGAGCAAGCGCACGCTCGAGCGCGAGCAAGCGAGCTTGGCCGAGTCTCTCCAGGAAGTATGGGAGCTGCGCGAGTCGCGGCAGAACGAGACCGCGCAGCTCGAGCGCTCGAAAAAGCAGCGCCAGACCACGCTGGCAGGGATCCGCAGCCAGAAATCCAAGCACGCGCGCGCCATCGAAGATTTGGAAAAGGCGCAGGCCGAATTGCAGGCACTGATCGACGAGATCATCACTCGCGGCACCAGCCCGCAAGACCTCCCACCCACCGGCGAATTCGCCGCCATGCGGGGACGGCTGCCGTGGCCCGTCGCCGGCAAAGTCATTCGCGGCTTCGGCAAGCACACGCACCCCAAGTACGGCACCGTGACGATGAACAACGGCGTCGACATTCAAGCGCCAGCCGGTGCGCCTATTGTTGCCGTCGCAGCGGGTGTCGTCGAGTTCGTCGACTGGATCGACGCCTTCGGCAAGTGCATCATCTTGAATCACGGCGGCGGCTACTACACGCTGTACGCGCACGTCGCGACCACCATGGTGGCGAAGTCGCAGAAGGTCGGCCGCGGCCAAGCCATCGCCGAAGTCGGCGACACCGGCTCGCTCGAAGGCTTCATCTGCCATTTCGAAGTCCGCCAGGGACGCCGCGCGCTGAATCCGAGCGAGTGGTTGGGGAAGAAGAGCAGCTCGTAGCCCAATCCCTCGGTTCCCGCTATAATCCGCGCATGCCGCGGACGTCATTAGAACCACGACCCATTCCCGCACTCGACCTCGGGCAGACGCACGCATCGGCGTACTTGCAATCGCTGAAGCGTGACGTCGTCCCACCGCTCTTCTTCGAGGGACCCGAAGGTTCCGGGAAAGAATTCGCGGCCATCGAGTTTGCGCGCGCGTTGCAGTGCGAGCGCGATGTGACCTGCCCGCTCGATGGGCCGAAGTGCGGGTCGTGCTTGCGCGCGTCGATCTTGGAGCACCCAGGCATCCATCTGATCTATCCCACGCCCACGCAGGGATCGAACGAGGACGAAGAGGGTGACGTCGCCGATATCGCGAAGATTCTAGAAGAGAAGCGCGCCGACATCTTCTCGCGGCCCAGTTTCACCAAGAAAACGTCGATTCGCGTCGCGCGTGCCCGCGCGGTCATCCAGCGTGCCTTCACCAAGCCGTTCGACGCGAAATACCACGTCTTCATCTTCGTCGACGCGCACGCCATGCGCGAGGAAGCGCAGAATGCGCTCTTGAAGGTGATCGAAGAGCCGCCGCCGCAGGCGGCCATCGTCTTGGTGACGCCCAACGCGGAAGGGTTGCTGTACACGATTCGCTCACGCTGCCAGCGGGTGCGCTTCTTCCCGCTCAAGCGCGACGTCGTCGAGCGGGTTCTCACGGTCTACTACGAAGCGGAAGCGAAGGTCGCGAAGCGCGCCGCGGCACTGGCGCAGGGCTCGATCGTGCGTGCGCGCGCCATGCTCGACACGGCCGACTTCGCGGATCGCGACGCCGCACTCGATCTGGTGGAAGGCTTGAAGAAGCATCCGCAGTCGTGGGCGCTGTCGCAGGCGCTGATCGGGGCGCGCGGTGCCAATCGCGAAGCGGTGTCGCGCGTGCTGGACGAGATGGCGGTGATCTTCCGCGACGCGATGACAGGGGACGCGAAGCTCTACGTCAATGCCGACATCGCGAAAGAAATCGGGCAGGTGAGCGACGCGTGGGGGAGAGAGAAACTACCGGGGGCCATCGAATCGGTCATCGAAACGCGCGAGCAAGTCTTCCACGCCAACGCCAACATCGACGGCGCGCTCGCAGAACTTTTTCTCAAGCTCAAGCGTCTTTAGAGTGCCGGTGTTCGTGCGGGCTCTTCGGCAGCGGCTCGCCGCGCGCCTCGGCACGCTTGCGCGACCAAATCGACGAGATGACGGTGGTCGCCAACACGCCGATGACTACGCCCAGCGCCCACACAGTGGGAATTTCGTACCAATCGTGAATAATCATCTTGATGCCCACGAAGGCTAGGATAACGGCGAGACCATGGTGCAAATGGTGGAACGCGACGATGAGCTTGCCGAGCGCTGAGTACCACGAGCGCAGACCGAGGATCGCCATGGCGTTCGACGTGTAGACGATGAACGGATCGGTGGTTATGCCGAGGATCGCGGGGATCGAGTCGAGCGCGAAGACGAGGTCGGTCCAGTCGATCACCAACAGCACCACCAGCGACGGCGTGATCAGCCACTTGCCGTTCCTTCTGATAAAGAATGCGCCCGACTCGTACGAGTGGCCCGACATGAACGGCTTAAGCCATTTGAAGATGAGATTCTTGCTGGGGTCGACCTTTTGGTCCTTGGACACGGCTAGCTTGACGGCGGTGAAGATCAAGAACAGGCCCAGCACGTAGACCAGCCAGTGGAAACGCTCGAGCAGCGCGACTCCAAGGAGAATGAAGCCAAGGCGCATCACCAACGCGGCGATGATTCCCCAGAACAGAATTCGGTGCTCGTACTTCTTGGGGGTGTGGAAGTACTGGAAGATGACGTAAAAGACGAAGAGGTTGTCTACGCTGAGCGATTGCTCGACGAGGTAGCCGGTGAGGAACAACACCGCCTTGTGCGCGCCGTCGACGATGTAGATCCCGAGGCAAAAGAGGAGCGCCAGCGACACCCACACCGCACTCCACGTGAGCGCTTTCTTGGTGGTGATGCGCTCGGGATGCTTGTGGACGACCCCCAGGTCGATCCACATGGCGATGCCGATAAGGACGTGAAAAAGAACCCACTGCCAAACGATCGACATAGGCAGAAGACATTATCACCGCGGAAAAGAATCTGGTAGAGTAAACGGAAATGGCCAAAGCCAAGGCGCACAATCGCGCCCACAAGGTCGAGCCCGCTCGCAAGAATCCGCGATCCCTGATGTCGCGCCTCTTCGCGCACATCCGTCGCTTCATCATTCGCGGCACGCTGGCCCTCATTCCCATCGCGCTGCCCGCGTTCGCGGTCTACCTCTTATACGGCTTCATCGACCGGCGCCTGCTCGGTCTGGTGCAGAATGCGTTGGGCTTCAGCTTCCCCGGCCTCGGCATCGTCCTGCTCTTGATCGTCCTCTATCTGTTCGGGCTCATCGTCAGCAATCTGCTCGGACGGCAAGTGTTGGAAGGTGTCGAGAGCTTGATCGGGCGCATACCGATCATCAACACGGCCTATCGCATCGGCAAGCAGCTGTCGGGCACGCTGGCACAAGCGGACAGCGAGATGTTTCGCAAGCCAATCTTGGTCCCGTACGCCGCGCCCAACACGTGGCAGGTCGGTTTCGTCACCGGAACGGTACACTCGGAGCAAGACGGCGAAGAGTTCTTGAAAGTCTACGTGCCGACGCCGCCCAATCCGGCGTCGGGCTTCGTCTACTTCATGCGGGAGCGCGACACGCGCGACCCGGGCTGGACGGTGGAGGAAGCGATGCAGTGTATTCTCTCCGGTGGACTCGTCGGTCCCGACCGGATTCTGTAGCGCGCATCCATAACGGAGGCGATTCGATGCAAATGGCCAAGACGATCCTGCTCGTGATCCTGTTCACGCTGCTTGCCGTATTGATGATCCAGAACGCGCAGCCGGTTCGCTTCAAGTTTTTGAATTGGCAGTATGACGTCTCCCAGCTCTTGCTGGTATTGATCGTGTTCGTGATCGGCTGGCTGACGGGATTCATCGTGGCCAAGACCATGGGACGGAAGAAGCAGGAGCTGGATGAGCCGACGTTCAAGACGCCGCGCTAAGGTCCGCGCCCCGCGACTCTTCAAGCGCCATCACTCCGGCAAGACGATGCCGCCGGGGACGCTGGTCTACGACCGCGAGAAGAAGGTCGAAGAAGTCTCCATTCGCGTCATGGATTACGCCGCGCACGCGTGCTCCATCCACACCGCCAACCGCATCGAAGACACGTTTGCGCTGCGCGACTCGCCCACCACCACCTGGATCGACATCGAAGGGCTGCACGACGTCGAGCTGTTGAAAAAGTTCGGCGCCCACTACGGCCTCCATCCGCTGGTGATGGAGGACATTCTCAATACCCACCAGCGGCCCAAGATGGAGGAGTACGACGATTACTTATACATCGTCGTGCGTATGCTGTACGCCAAGGAAGGCGGCTCGCTGCACTCGGAGCAAGTTAGCATCGTGATCGGAAAGTCGTTCGTGACGACGTTTCAGGACATTCCCGGTGACGTGTTCGATCCGGTGAGGCGTCGCATCGAACAAGGGTTGGGAAAATCGCGTCGGATGGGGCCGGACTACTTGGCCTATCTGCTCATGGACGTGATGGTCGACAATTACTTCACGGTGCTGGAAAAAACGGCGGACCGGATCGAGCAACTCGAGCATCGCATCGCCGAAAAGCCGCTCCCGGACGATTTAGCGCACGTGCACGAGCTGCGCCGCGAGCTGGCCTACCTCCGTCGTCTGATGTGGCCGACGCGCGACGTAGCCGCGGGCGTGCAGCGCACGGAATCGAATATCGTGCACGACGAGACGCGGCCCTACTACCGCGACCTGCACGATCACTTGCTGCAAGTGATCGAGACGCTGGACCACTTCCGCGACGCCCTCTTGGCGATGCAGGACCTCTACGTTTCCGCGATCAGCATTCGCACCAACGAAGTCATCCGCATGCTGACCATCATCTCCACCATCTTCGTGCCGCTGACGTTCTTGGCCGGCGTGTACGGGATGAACTTCGACGTCCTCCCCGAGCTGCACTGGAAGTACGGCTATCTCTTTTTCTGGGGAACCAGCGCCGTGGTCGTGATCTCGCTGGTGGCGTTCCTGCGCCGCCGCGGTTGGTTCTAGGCGTCCTCCGACGGATCGACGCGCGCGATGGTCTGGGCGGCGCGCTTCTCCGCTTCGATCTCACCGTGCAGGTGCACCGGCTCGCTGGCCTTCCGCAGGCGTAGATTCAGCATCTCGACCAGTACCGAGAATGCCATCGCGAAGTAAATGTAGCCTTTGGGAATGTGGAAGTGCAGCGCTTCGCCCACCAGCGAGACACCAATTAATATCAAGAAGCTCAGTGCCAGCATGCGAATGGTGGGATGCCGGTCGACGAAGGTGCTGATCGACTTGGCGAACGCCATCATGAAGATGACGGCAATGACGACCGCGGTCACCATCACGAACAACTGCTCCGAGAGTCCGATGGCGGTGATGACGGAGTCGAGCGAAAAAACCAGGTCGAGCAGCACGATCTGAAAAATTACAAACCCGAAGGTCGCACGCTTGATGTTGGCTTCGTGGTGGGCGTGCTCTCCCTCCAGCTTCTCGTGGATCTCGAGCGTGCTCTTCGCAATCAGAAAAAGTCCTCCGCCGATGAGGATCAAATCACGCCCGGAGAACTCATGGCCGAACACACCGAATAGCGGATTGGTCAGCCGCATCATCCACGTCAGCGAGAACAGCAACGCCACGCGGGTGATCATGGCGATGGCGAGGCCCACGAGGCGCGCGCGGTCCTGCTGGTGGGCAGGCAGCTTCATCGACAGGATGGCGATGAAAATGATGTTGTCGATGCCGAGGACGATTTCGAGCGCGGTCAACGTGGCCAGCGCCACCCACACTTGCGGGTCTGTCATCCAATCCATCGGGGGCGTCTCTCCTTTGGAAATCTA
This sequence comes from Candidatus Krumholzibacteriia bacterium, assembly GCA_025923935.1. Classification (GTDB taxonomy): domain Bacteria; phylum Krumholzibacteriota; class Krumholzibacteriia; order WVZY01; family JAKEHA01; genus JAKEHA01. The sequence goes on along the minus strand of JAICFA010000012.1, from coordinate 10,545 downwards.
GTGGTTACCGGCGCTTGCGAGCGCGGAGCCCGAATGCTACATTGTACCGACATTTTTCGCCAGCGAATCCGGACATGAGCAAATTCTACGTCACCACTGCGATCGACTACGTCAACGCGCGCCCGCACCTGGGCACCGCGTACGAGAAGATCGGCGCCGACTGCCTCGCCCGATACAAACGGCTTGCGGGCTTCGACACCTATTTCCTGATGGGCACCGACGAGCACTCGACCAACGTCGAGCGCGAAGCGCGCAACCTGGGCAAGGATCCGCAGGCGTATACGGACGAGATGGCGGTGGTATTCGAGCGCACGTGGAAGTCGCTGCATATCTCGTACGACGATTTCATTCGCACCACCGAGGCGCGCCACAAGCGTGCGGTCGCTCGTCTGTTCGAAGAGATTCACAAGCGCGGCTACATCTACGAGGGCAAGTACAGCGGTCTGTATTGCGAAGGGTGCGAGGAGTTCAAGGTCGAGAAAGACCTGGTGGACGGGAAGTGTCCGCGCCATCTCACCGTGCCGAAGTTCATCGAGGAACGGAACTACTTCTTTGCGCTCTCGAAGTTCTCCGGGCCACTAAAAAAGCACATCCTCGCCAATCCCGATTTCATCCGCCCCGAGATTCGCAAGAACGAGATCTTGAACGTGATCGAGTCGGGCTTGGAGGATGTAAGCGTTTCGCGCGCGGGCAAGACGTGGGGCGTGCCGCTGCCGATCGCACCCGACCAAGTGGTCTACGTCTGGTTCGACGCGCTCATCAATTATATATCGGCCATCGGGTACGGCAGCGAGGACGCCAAGGATAAGCAGTTATTCGCGCGCTATTGGCCGTGCGATGTCCACATCATCGGCAAGGACATCACGCGCTTTCATTGCCTGATCTGGCCGGCGATGTTGATGGCCGGCGGCGTGGAGCTGCCCGCGAGCGTCTTCGGGCACGGATTCGTCTACAATCGCGGCGAAAAGATGAGCAAGACCTTGGGCAACATCGTCGATCCGGAGAATCTCGCGACATTCTTCGGCGCCGATGCGCTGCGCTACCTCTTGCTGCGCGAGATCGCCTTCGACCGCGACGGCGACTTCACGGTGGAGCTGTTCATCACGCGTTACAACGCGGAGCTCGCCAATGAGCTGGGCAATCTGTTTTCGCGCACGCTGTCGATGACACAGCGCTACTTCGAGGGCGCGGTTCCGGCGGAGTCTGCGGAGTCGAAGCGCGAGTTCGCACGCCTGACGGAAAGCGTCATCGAGGACTACCGCCGCGAAATGGACGCGCTGGCCTTCGACCGCGCGTTGGCGGCCCTATGGCGGGCGGTGCAGGACGCCAACCGATTCGTGGAAGAGCGCAAGCCGTGGGCGCAGGCGAAAGCGGGTGACATCGCCGCCCTCGGCGCCACGCTGCGAGCATTGCTCGAGGTGCTGCGACTTTGTTCGATCTTGACTGAGCCCTTCATGCCCGTTAAGGCGAAGGAGATGAGGATGCAGCTCGGGTTGTCGTCGGAACTCAATTTGGCCGACGCGCCCACCACCGTGGGTGCAGACTGGCAGCGCATTGCCGGCGCGTCGGCGGTCCTGTTTCCGCGCATCGAAGCCGAGGAGAAGTCGAAATAACATGATCGACTCGCACTGTCACCTGAACCTCCAGCACTTCGAGGACGATCGCGAAGGTGCGATTGCGCGCGCCGTCTCGGACGGTGTGGCCGCTTTCGTCAACATCGGCTACGACAGCGAGTCGCTGCGCGAGACCTTGGAGCTGGTGGAGCGTTATCCCTTCATCTTCGGTGCGGCGGGTGTGCACCCGCACGACGCGGCCACACTCGACGACGAGTTGGAGGCGGCGGTGCGTCACGCGCTCGGGCACCCGCGGGTGGTTGCGGTGGGGGAGATCGGATTGGATTTCTATCGCAACTTGGCGCCGCGAGAAGTGCAGGTCGAGACGTTCCGGCGCATGATCCGCCTGGCGCGCGAGACCGATAAGCCCATCATCATCCATTGCCGTGACGCCTTCAACGAAGTGATCGACGTGCTGGAGTCGGAGGGCGGAACGTATCGCGGAATCTTCCACGCCTTCTCCGCCGGAGAAGCGGAGGCGCGCAAAGTCTCCGAGCTCGGCTTCCACGTGGGAATTGGTGGTGTGGTCACGTACCGCAATGCGCGCCTGGGCGAGACAGTGGCCGCCATCCCGCTCGAGCGCATCGTGCTGGAGACGGATTCGCCCTATTTGACCCCGCACCCGTGGCGCGGCAAGCGCAACGAACCCTCCTTCGTGGCGCACGTGGCGCGGGCGGTGGCGAAGAGCAAGCACATGACGCTGGCGGAGGTCGACCAGGGGACGACCGAGAGCACATTCGCGGCGCTGGGCCTTTCCGCGGAGGCACTCCCGCGCCCGGTTTACAAGATCGAGGGTGCCGTTTATATTCTGGCCGCCGCGGCCGAACTCGCCGACCTCGACGTGCCCCCGCCGGACGGTGTCGGCGAAGCGATCATCACCGGCTTCACCGATCCCCTGGTGCGACTCGAGCACGTGCTTGCACTCGCCGACCGCGCCCGCGAGCGCGGGTGGCGCGTCCGTGTGAATACGGCGGGGCTCGCGAATCACGAAGCGGGACGCGACGTCACCAAAGACCTCGCCGGCCGCGTGGACGAGATCAACGTGGTGCTGTTCGGGCCGACGGCGAAGATACACGACGAGCTCGCGTATCCGCCGGTGGGGAACGAAGGCTGGGCCTCGATTCGCGACTTCGTGCGCTGCGCGGTGGCTTCCGGTATCGAGACGGTGTGCGAATTCGTCGCCGTGCCGGGCTTCGACGCCGAACCGTGCCGCGAATTCGCCCGCGATCTGGGCGCGCAATACGACATCAGAATGTACCGTTCGTGAGGATGCTATGAAGTGTGATCATGCCGATGGAACCCATGTCGGAACGTGCGCCGTGTGCGGCGATCCGGTGTGCAGCGAGTGCTTCTCGCCGCTTTTCAACACGGTAATCTGTTCCAACCACGAAGGCCTCGACGACGAGGGCGAATGGGAGTTGGTGGGACTGTACGCGTCGGAAGGGCCGGTTCTGAGCGTGCGCTACTATTTGGACGACCAAGGCGTGCCGTCGCTCGGTATCGAGACCGACGAGGGCACGGTGGAGCTGTACGTGCCCATCGCCGAGAAGGACGAAGCCTGGGCCGCATTGGACGGCGGCGAAGCGGGCGACGACATGCTCAAGTGCGAAGAAGACCGCGTCTACTACGCCCGCCAGATCGGGGAGTGCCCGATCTGCGGAGGAGGATCGGAAGCGCAATGAAAATTCTGCTCACCGGTGCGACGGGATTCGTGGGCTCGGGCGTTCGTCGCGAGGTGCGTGCGCAAGGCCACGAGGTACGCGCGCTGGTTCGCCCCGGCTCGGTCGCGAAGCTCGACGCGCGCGAAGGCGTCGAGATCATCCCGGGCGACGTGCACGACACGCAGGCGTGCCTGCGCGCCACCGACGGTGGTATCGACGCCGTGGTGCACATGGTCGGCATTCGCCGCGAGATCCCGCAGGAAGGCATCACCTACGAGGCGATGCACACCGAAGCCCTGTACAATATCGTCGACGCCGCGAGCCGCAACGGGGTCGAGCGCATCGTCTTCTTGAGCAGCCTCGGTGCCCGCAGCGACGCGCCGTCGGGCTACCATCGCACCAAGGCGGAGTCGGAGGAGATCGTCAAATCGTCGAAGATGCGGTGGACCATCTTTCGCCCGTCGATCATCTTCGGTCCCGGCGACGAGTTTCATCCGCTCATGGCGGATTTGGTGCATCGTCCCATCGTGCCGGTGATCGACGGCGGCAAAGCACTGCTCCAGCCGGTCGCGCACCACAATGTGGTGGGTCCCATTGCGCGCTGCCTCACCATGCCCGAGACGCAGGGAAAGATTTTCGAAGTGGGCGGCCCCGAGCGCCACACCTTCATCGACATCATGTACAAGGTCGCGCGCCACTACGGCGTGTGGCCCAACACCGTCGGCCTGTCGTCGCGGCTGGCCAAGCCCATGGTCAAGTTCGCGCAGCGCTTCCGGTCCTTCCCGCTGACTCTGGACGAGCTTCACATGCTGCTCGAGGACAGCGTGTGCGACCCGCTGCCGTTCACGTCGACTTTCGGGGTCAAGCTCGACAGCTACGAGGACAAGATTCCTTCGCTTTTGCCGCGCATGCAGGAGCTCGCGGCCTGAAACCGCGTATTGACGCCACCCCGAGAAGGCGGCTATACTAAGCCTCAAATCGCGCCAATCCCGGCGCGACCAGGAGGTTCCCTCTCTCTCTATCTGCTAACGTCTCGTCGACCCCCTGACAGACCGCGCGAAGTTTGCGCGAATCTACGAGTAAGTCCTTTGAAAGACGGCCGCTTTCGCCCCAAGAAGCGCTTCGGCCAGAACTTCCTCCACGACCGCGGTATTGCCGCGAGGATCGTCGACGCTGCCGGCATCGGGCCGGGCGACGCCGTGGTGGAATTGGGCCCCGGGCGCGGCGTGCTGACCCGCTTCATCGTGGCGCGCGGCGCGCGGCTGGTGGCACTCGAGTTGGATCGCGGGCTCGTCGATGAGCTGCGCGCGGAGTTTGGGGCAAACCCCGGCGTCGAAATCGTGAGCGCCGACTTCACCAAAGTGACGTTGGGCGCCTTGTTGAACGAACGGGGTCTGAAACGATGCGTGTTGATCGGCAACATTCCGTACCATCTCACGCGGGACGTGTTGTTCGACTTCCTGGTGGACGAGTACGGTACGATCGCACGCGCGGTGATCATGGTGCAGCGCGAAGTGGGCGACCGAATTTCGTCGAAGCCGGGAAACCGGACGTACGGCATCCCGAGTGTGGTGCTGCAGAGCTTGTACGAGATCGAAGTGGTCGCGCGCGCGGGTGCGGGTGCGTTCCAGCCGCCGCCCAGGGTGGCGTCGATCGTGCTCGCGTTCCATCCGCTCGCGCAGCCGCTGCTCGCGCCGGAGGACGTACGGCCCTTCATCGAGCTGGTACGGAATTTGTTTCAGCAGCGACGCAAGACGGTCCAAAACACGCTGCGCGCGTTCTATTCGCTGTCGGAGGAATCGTTGGCCCGCGTTCACGACGAGACGGGAATCGATTTGCAGCTGCGTCCCGAAGCCCTGTCGAAGGAAGCGTTCCTCGCGCTCGCGCGCTCGCTGCCGGCCCTGCGGGCCTCGTGAAGGATTTGCCGCGTGACGAATCCTCGCAGCATGGTTTTTCTGGCGATGCTCGTGCTCGCCGTGGTGGCGACCGCGGTTGCGGCGCGCGCGCAGGACACCACAACCACCACGACCACCACGCTGCCCGACTCCACCACGCCGCCCGACTCCACCACCAACGGTGCGACCACCACGCGTTTGCTCGACATGGCGAAGCAAACGACGAGTTCTACCTATCAAGTTGCGGACTCGGCGGCCGCGATCATCGGCATCCGCTTCGTGCCCATTTATACCAACAAGATCACCGGCGACGTGTCGAGCGTGCTCATGAGTAACGGGTTCAGAACCACCATGATGACGCCGTTTGGCTCGCTATTCAACTTCCAGGTCAGCCTGGAGGAGAAGCACTACCGTTTGCAGGACAAGTTCGACATGAACAACTTCCTCGGCGCGAGTGTGGTTCACACCTTCAACGTGTTCACCAAAGCGTCGTTGGGGTTCAGCGACAGCCGCGTGTTCAACCGCTCCACCATCCCCGGCGGTCAGTTCCAGGATTACATTTTCAACGACAAGTCGGTGAACGCCGCCGCGCTGTATGAGCGCACGCTGCGCCCAGGCGGAAGTCCATTCAAGTCGATTCAGTTCGACGTGTCCGGCCGCGGCGCGGCGGTGCAAGGCGAGCGCACCTACAAGGACGACCAGACTCTTGCGGCCGGCGCCTCCGGTGGAATAGCCGGCGAGCTTCGCAGCCGCTTCGGGCGCGTGGACGCGCGCGGCGGCCATCGCGAGACATGGGACCGTTCCGAGACGTCGCTCACGGTCTTCGACAAATTGGGCTCGGAGGAAGATTCGCTCAGCACCGGTGTGTTCTTCGAAGTTGGCGACAGCATCTTGGTCGACGCCGACTACCTCTACTACGAGGGCCAGCGACTGTGGGCCGACCAGGCGCAGGGTTCCCTCGGCGGACAGCAGAGTGGTGTGGAAAACGTGTTCCAGGAGTTCGAGCGCAAGAGCATCCGCACCACGCGAGTCGCCCTGCGCGCGAAGGTGTTCGACAACCTTCGATTGGCGGTCAGCGGCAGCCACGACAAGCAGCTCCTCGACTACGCCGTACAAAAGACGCGCTTCAGCAACACCGTGGGCGACGGGTTGAAGGGCCAAGTCTACTATACGACGCCCTGGAGAACCTTCGTATCCGTGACGCTGGAGAACAACGAGACGCTGCGAGACTTCGGTCCGCTGTCCGTCAGCAGCTACACCGACACCCGGCGCCTGGCGAGCGTTTCGCTCAAGCACGAGTTCCACAAGGATTTCACCATTGATCTCGACGGTTCCACGCAGCTGACACGCTCCGAGTACCTGGACAAGGAGGCCAACCCGCGCGATCGCGACCAGGTCGATACCAGCGTGGGGATGAGAATCAGCTCGCTCTTGCACCCGCGGCTCACGGGTACTGTCAACCTGGGGTATTCGTCCTCGGAGTTCCTCAACATCGACGCCAGCCAGTCCGAAAACAACCGTACGCGTCAGCTGTACGAGCTGCGCCCCGGTTTCGTGTACGTCATGAATCGGTATTTGATCATCACCCAGTCGTACGGCGTGGTCATCGAGTACACCGAGTTCGACTACACCGACGACGACAACTTCCTCGATCGGAACCTCATCTTCACTAACCGGTTCGATTTCCGGCCGACCGCGCGGATCAAATTCGCCATGGACTACGCGTACAACTTCCATGACAACGGCTCGTACTTGCCCGACCCTATCACCGGCCAAGAAGAGCTCTCCGTCCAGGGCGAAGACCGCCGCGATCGCATCATCATGCGCGTCAACTACGACATTCTCACGCGCACCGTCAAGCCGCCCGGCGAAATGGGGGGCCTGGAACAGTTCATTTCGATATTCGCCGAGCAGCGCTACAACCGTTTCGAAGACGTGTCGGTGCTGACCGGTAGCAAGGACGTCAATACCGACGGACAAGTCACCGTCGGCTCCGAAGGGCGCTACGCGTTCGGCAAAGGGCGCACGCTCCGGTTTCTGCTCGCCCATGTGCAGCGCTTCGCGCGCTTCGGCTCGGACAAGGAGAAAAACTATTGGGATATGCGCTCGGAGTTCATATGGCCGTTCTGAGTTCGATGTTGGCCAAGAGATTGGTGACGATGGCCGTCGCTCTATCACTCATGATGAGCGGGTGCTTGTTCGACACCCGCGATCCCGAGCCGCCGGGTGACAACAACACCGGATGCGCCGCCATCACATTGGACGTGTCCAATAAAATATTCGAGGCGTTAACGTGTGCGCTCGAGAGCGAGCAGGACGCGGCTTATGAACGCGCCCTCAGCCAAAATTTTGTGTTTTCGCCGACGCAACAGGACTCGCTCGACCAAACATTCGCCGGCACCGACGTCTACAACGGCTGGACCAAGGACGTCGAGATGGAAGTCTTCCGATTGCTGTTGTCGGACGCGCAGGCGATATCGGTGGACTTTGTGACAAGGGCTCTGATCAACAAGAATGAGTTCGTCCGTTACAACGTCGAGTACACGCTTAGCGTGGTGAACGTGGTGGCGCCCACCGATACGTTTCGTTACGGCGGAACCGCGGAGTTCGACGTGCGCAACGAAGGCGGCAACTGGCGCCTGACCTTCTGGAACGAGATCGATTCGGCGCCGGGAATGCAGACGTGGGGATTCTTGAAGGGAATTCTGAGATTACGACTCAACCCCTAGAACGGAGATGGGCGGCGCCGTCGACGATGAGCTGTCGGATGTGAGCGCGCTGACGCCCCTGAAGGAAGGCCGTGGGGATACCTAAAGGGAATCTTGAAGTTACGACTCAACCCCTAGAACCGCGGAGGGGAATCGGTAAGCTGCGATACAAATTAACTTATTACGTATCTTGACGTTAACTAGGAAGTTAGTGTATGATTCCACATGCTTTTCAGCGAAACTCGCGGAAAGGATCTGCAGCAATGCTAAAGCGTAGTTTGTTACTCTGCGGGCTCTCGGCCGTCGCCCTCATGGTGTCGTCCTGTCTCTTCGATCCTGATGAGACACCACCGCCCGACGACGGAAAAAAGCCGGTTACGAAGCAGGACCTTACTGAGCGGTGGCACGTTCTGAACAATATCGAATACGCCTACCAAACACGGCGCATCGATATATACGACGAGATTCTCAACTCCGATTTCACCTTCTACTTCTCGCCCGGTGACGTCGGCGGCGGAAGCCCCGAGACGTTCACGCGCACGGAAGAGAAGGACGCCACCAACCGCTTGTTCCTTTCCAACGAGCAAACGCAGAATCCGCCGCCCGATCCCGTTTGCCGCGACATGCGTCTCGATTTGGTTTTCGAGCCGGAAAACCTGAACTGGGTGGAAGTGATTCCGGAAAATTTCCCCAACGAGAAGTGGTACACCACGACGGTGTTCTACACCTTCACGTTCGAAATCGAGCCGAACACGACGTACATCGCGCAAAACGGCGCCAAGGCCCAGTTCACCATCCGCAACAATCCGTCGGGTGGCAAGAACCACTGGGAGCTCGTCGAGTTCCGCGACCTAGGTAGCTGATCAGGAAAAGCACACTCGAGAGAGGCACCGGCAAATCGCCGGTGCCTTTTTCTTTACCGGGGGATAAGCATGAAAACATTTATGCTGCTCGTCATGCTGGCGAGCCCGCTTCTTGTCGCCGCTTGCAGTGACGACCCCACAAGCCCGCCTCCGCCTCCCGGCCAAAGCGGGGAATTCGATTTGAGTCGGCGATGGCACGTGCTCAGCAACATCGAGTATGCGTACCAGACACGTCGCCCCGACGTTTACGACGAGCTGCTCAACGCGGACTTTACGTTCTATTTTTCGCCAGGTGACGTCGGCGGTGGCAGTCCCGAAACTTTTGACCGTACGGAAGAGTTGGACGCGACAACGCGATTGTTCAACTCGAACCAGCAGTCGGACCCTCCCGCAGATCCAGTTTGTAGTTCGATCAGGTTGGATCTCGTATTCGACGAAGATACACTCTATTGGATCGAGGTTGAGCCCGAGGCTTTTCCGGGGGAATTGTGGTACACCACCACCGTTTTCTACATGTTCACATTCGAGATGGAGCCCAATACCACGTACATTGCGCAGAACGGCGCCAAGGCGCAGTTCACGATCCGTAACACGGGAACCGAGGAGAATCCCCACTGGGAGCTCGTCGAGTTTCGGGACTTAGGCAGCTGAACGACGCTCCGTCCCACCGGAGCCCGTTGCAATTAAATGAAGAGAAACATCCTGCCCCTCTTGCTAATCGGTGCGCTGACAGTCGCTGCGTGCGAAGAGGACCCAGCTGCACCCGAGCCTTCGCCGAGTTATCAGCCGCTGACGACGCGCGCCGCCGTCGTCAACAATCTCGAAATCGCGTGGAACAATCGACAAGCGAACAAAGCCATCGGGCTGATGGATGAGAATTTCACGTTCTATTTTTCGCCCCTCGACGTCAACGCGGGCTTGCCGCTTTCGTGGAGCCTCGAGGACGAAGTGCCGGCGTTATACGACCTCTTCGTCTCGAACCAAGCACCACTTCCTGGTTACCCGGTTTGCAGGAGCGTTCGCGTCGATTTCATGTATGACGAGTTAGTCTGGGTCGAAATGCCGGGAACGGGGAGCGAAGTTTGGTACGCGACAACAGTGCCTTACTCGTTCACGTTCGAAATCGAGCCAAATACAACCTACATCGCACGCACAGGTGCAAAGGCCCAACTTGTTGTTCGCCAGGTTGGACAAGAATGGCGACTTGTTCAGTGGCGAGACCTGGGCGCGACACCAACCGCGGCTCAGATGTCGGGAGTTAATGAGACAACGTGGGGAGCAATCAAGTATCTGTACAAGCTTCCCTTTCTGCATCTGTCGACGAAAAACGCGGTTCTTCGCAACCTGGAGGCAGCGTGGAGCAACCGCGCCTACCCGCAAATCGAACTCCTGCTGGATCCCGAGTTTACATATTTCTTCTTACCCGGTGACCTCCAATGGGGCGCACCCGAGCAGTGGGGTCGTTCCGAGGAGATCACAACATCACGTAGGCTGTTGACGTCACACCGACAGACCGATCCGCCTCGTTTTCCGGTGTGCAACACGATCGATATCGATCTGGTATTCAATGAAGCAACTCTAAGCTGGGTGGAAATCATCGACGAGAATCATCCTGACGAGATTTGGTACGGGACCACAATATTTTATTCGTTTCAGTTCGACATGGAAGATGACATCACTTTCATATCGCCGCCCGGCGCGAAGGCGCAATTCGTCGTACGATTTGTCGACGGCGAATGGAAGTTAGTCGAATGGCGCGATTTGGGTTCAATAGTTGCCGCGAACTCCTCCGCACTCGAAACGTC
>JAICFA010000011.1 GCA_025923935.1 Candidatus Krumholzibacteriia bacterium | reverse complement strand
TACCATGGGTCTTGAAGTACGCAGCGATCTTCTTCTCGATCTCTATCTCCAGCCCCTGCGCGTGGATATAACGCTCGCACTGCTGGTCGATCGCTGCATTCATGAAGAAGCCGGTCAGCATCGGCGCGGGACCATTGATGGTCATCGACACCGAGGTCTTGGGATCGGCGAGGTCGAAGCCCGAGTACAGCTTCTTCGCGTCGTCAAGACAGCACACCGACACACCGGAGTTGCCGATCTTGCCGTAGATGTCGGGGCGCGTGTCGGGGTCGCGGCCGTACAGCGTCACCGAGTCGAACGCGGTCGACAGCCGGCGCGCCGGCATGTGGAAGCTCACATAATGGAAGCGGCGGTTGGTGCGCTCGGGAGCACCCTCGCCTGCGAACATGCGCGTCGGGTCCTCCTCGGTTCGCTTGAAGGGATAGATGCCGGCCGCATAGGGGAACTCGCCCGGTACATTCTCGGAAAGATTCCAGCGCAGCACGTCGCCCCACGCGTCGTAGCGCGGCAGCGCGATCTTCGGAACCTGGGTGTGCGAAAGACTTTCGGAATGCGTCTGGATCGAGATGTCTTTCCCGCGAACTTGGAACGTATAGACGGGTTCACGGTAACGCTTCTTCTTTTCTTCCCACCCCGCGAGGAGGTCCTGGTTCTCCGGCGCCAAGCCGCGCGCGATTTCCGCGTACGTGGCCTCCAGATCCTTGACGATGCGGTCCTTGTCGGCTGCCTTCGTGGCGCGCACGGTGTCGATGCTGGTGCGCAGCGCAAACAGCTTCTGTGCGACCGCCGATTGTTCCTCCACCCACGTGTCGTACTCGCGGCACGTCTCCGCGATCTCGGAGAGATAGCGGGTGCGTGCCGGCGGAATGATGTAGATCTTTTCCGACTGCTCCGCGGTGAGCTCGAAGCTCGAGCGCCACTTCTCCGCCGGCAGCGAGCACTTCGCCACCAGCGTGTCGATGACGGCGCGATAGAGGTTGTTGGTGCCCGGGTCGTTGAATTGCGACGCGATGGTGCCGAACACCGGCACCTTCTCGTCCGCCATCTCGAAGGCGCGATGCGCCCGCTTGTACTGTTTGCGCACGTCGCGCAGCGCATCGGCCGCACCGCGCTTGTCGAACTTATTGAGCGCGATCAAGTCGGCGAAGTCGATCATGTCGATTTTTTCCAATTGGGACGCGGCGCCGTATTCGGGCGTCATCACGTACAAGCTCACACTAGAATGATCGACGATCTCGGTGTCCGACTGTCCGATGCCCGACGTCTCCAAAAGAATCAAGTCGAAGCCCGCCGCCTTGAGCACGTCCATCGCATCCTTGATATGCGCGGACAGCGCCAGGTTGGACTGGCGCGTGGCCAGCGAGCGCACATAGACGCGCTTGCTGCGAATCGCATTCATGCGGATGCGGTCGCCCAGGAGTGCTCCGCCCGTCTTGCGCTTGGAGGGGTCGACGCAAATCACACCCACCGTCTTGTCGGGGAAATCGATGAGGAAGCGCCGCACCAATTCGTCCACCAGCGACGACTTGCCGGCACCGCCGGTGCCGGTGATGCCGAGAATCGGGGTCGCGGACTCTTTCGCGCGCGCGCGCAGCTTGGCCAGGTCGCGCTCGGTTTCCCGCGGGGCATTCTCGGCCGCGGAGATGGTCTTGGCGATGGAGCCGAAGTCGCGCTTCAGCACCCCGTCGACCGCACCATTCAATGCCGCGCCGGTCGCGAAGTCGCTCTTCTCCACCAAATCGTTGATCATGCCTTGCAGCCCCATCGCGCGCCCGTCGTCGGGCGAATAGATGCGCGCGATGCCGTACTGCTGCAGCTCTTCGATCTCGTGCGGCAGAATCACACCGCCACCACCACCGAAGATCTTGATGTGCGACGCCCCCCGCTGCGCGAGCAGGTCTTTCATGTACTTGAAGTACTCGATATGCCCGCCCTGGTAGGACGTCATCGCGATGGCCTGCGCGTCTTCTTGAATGGCGGCGTCGACCACTTCCTCGACACTGCGGTCGTGGCCGAGGTGGATGACCTCGCAGCCGGTCGACTGGATGATGCGGCGCATCACATTGATGGCCGCATCGTGGCCGTCGAAGAGCGACGCCGCGGTGACGATGCGCACCTTGTGCTTGGGCTGGTAAGGTTCGACGGGCTTCATGCTGGAGTGCCGGGTAAGAGCCGGCCCGCTCGAATACTAGCGAACCCCCAGAGCCCCGGCAACTGGCATCCCCGACAAGCTTTGACCCTTTGAGAAATCTCGGGGTATTCTCCGCCCATGGTCAAGAATCCGCTGCCGTCCGCGCTGGCCGCCGTGCGCACCGAGCTCGACGATGCGACGCGGCGTATGCACCGTCTGCTCGACACCATGGACGAGCCGACGTGGGGACGCAGCCCGGGGACCGGCAGGTGGTCGGTGGCGCGCTGCATCGAGCACTTGAATCTGACGTCGCGTGCGTACGTCCCGGTGCTGCAAACCGCGTTCTGGGATGCGCGCAAACGGGGGACGATGGCGAAGGAGCCTTCCTATCGCACGGATTTTTGGGGTTGGCTGCTCTTGAAGGGTGTCGACGAGAATGCACGCTTCAAGATGAAAACGCCGGAGCCGTTCGTCCCTCCGACCATCGAGCCCAAGGACAAAGTGATACGAGAGTACGACGAGCTGCAAAACGAGCTGATTGCTCTTTTGGAAGACAGCGCCGATCTCGCCCTCAGCAAGATCATCATCACCTCACCCTTCAACGCCAAGATCAAGTACAACGCCTACTCGGCCTATCGCATCATTGCGGCCCACCAGCGGCGCCATCTCAGCCAGGCCGAGCACGTGTTCACCTCGCTCGCCACGCGCCTCGTCAAAATCTGAGCATGAGATAAAAGACCGCGCGCCCCGTGTCCGGGTCGTGATGCACTAGATGCTAACGAGCAAATAGGACGCGGAGGCGCGCGGTGAAACGGTTGGAGTTCTCGCGGGTGCGGCGCGCGGCGGCGACCAAGCGCCCCGTGTGCGCGTACACCGTGTAGTCGAAAGGTTCGGCGCCGAAACTCTGCTTGAAGCGTACGCTGCCCAGGCGCTCGTTGGGGCTGGCGCCGAGGTTGAGCTCGCGCGAGCCGCGCGCCGCTTCGTCGCGAATGGCGCGGTCGATCATGAGATTGGTGGCACGCAACTGGAGGTGGCGATCGTCGTAGACCCACATCCAATCGAAGGAGTTGCTGCGATGGCGCAGCACCAAATTGCCCGCGACCACGCGGTCGTCGTGGCGCGCGAGGTAGAACGTCGCCAAACCGGCGGGCACCAGCGATGCGAACGCGGCGTCGAAGAACGCACGCGGCAGCGGACGCGCCGAGTAACGCGCGACGGTGCGCAAGTGGAGCGCGTGGAAGGCGCGCACTTGTGCGGCGTCGTCGACGATGTCGATGCGAACACCGTGGTCGCGCGCTTGGCGAATGAGCCGCTGGTTCGACTCGGAGTACCGCGCCGCAGCGGCTGCGTACCCTTGGGATAGATCGACCACGTGCGAGGTGACGCGGCGAGCGGCTCCGTTCGATGACGCCATGCGCGCGGCGAAATCCACCACGCGTGCGGACGCATTACCGAGCGGTGCGACGGTGCGCTCGAACGACACCGGCCCGTTGGCGTGCGCCGTCACCGGCCCGCCGTAGGTGTCGAACGGGAGCGAGTACGCGCGCCGCAGCGCACCGCGGCCGCGGCACACGAACGGCACCATGGTTTCGGAATCGATTTCGACGAAGGCGAGATCGGCGCCGAGGTGTTTCCACACGTCGAGCCAAGGCGTGGTCTGATACACCGTGGCGGACGAGCAATGCGCCACCAGGTCGGTGTAGCGGTCGCGGACGCGATCGGATTCGGGAAGGAGGCGCACAAGTCCCCGCTCTAGGTTTTCTGAACGTGTCTGCCGGAGAATTTCACCGGCGTCGGTAGCAGAAAGTACGGGGTCTCGCTCCTTGGGGACCGGTTGTCCCAGCGGGGAAGGCCGCATATAGTGTCAGGGCGGCTGCGCACAATCATCGTCGAAGACCGGCGCGTTGTCAACCATGACTTAAGCGTGGCGACGCCGGGAATCGCGTTCGCAGACTTACACAACGTGGTCGATTTCATTCCTCGGAGATTTCGCGGACGCAGTGCGGGCGAGCTATTTGCAGCCGCGCGGCGGCGTTTCGCGCTCGCAGCGAGCAAGCTCGCCGACCGATTTTTCGACGCGCGTTACGGTACCGAAACGTCCGCGGTGGTCGAAAACGCCCACATGCGCGACGTCACCAGCGACAATCTTGCGCGCGGCATTCGCTACGAGCCGACGCGCGCCCTTCCCTTCCGCCGCGTGCTGCGCGCGGCGCGCGTCCCCAGCGACGGCGCCTTTCTCGACCTGGGCTGCGGTAAGGGACGCGTGTGCATGCTCGCCGCCGAACACGGATTCACCAAGATTATTGGAATCGACTACTCGCCGCGCTTGTGCGAGCTCGCGCGCGCCAACATGGAGATGTTCCGGCGGCGCAGCGGAAAAAACTTCGAGGCCGATATGCGCGTCCTCGACGCCACGCACTACGTTTTCGCCGGCGACGAACGCGTCGTCTACCTCTTCAACCCGTTCGACGGCGTGGTGCTCGCACGCGTACTGGAGAACATGCTGGCGTCGCTGGCGCGACAACCGCGCGAGCTGTGGGTGGTGTATCACAATCCGGTGTGGCGTGATGTGATCGACCGGAGTGGCGCCTTCGACGTCGTGGGAGAGTGGATCGCGGGCGGCGCGCGCTTCGCGGTTTACCGGAGTGTCAGCAGGTAGCGCGTCAGGGTGCGGCGACCGCGACCCCTTCGACGATGACTTCCTGAACTTCGCCCAGCTTCAAGAACAAGAACTTCGGCCGCGAGATGTTGTAGTCCGCGAGCGGGACCTTGAACGCCGTCTTGAACGCGAGCGTCTTTTCGTCGCGCGGGGTGACGTCGACGTTCACCCGCAAGCGCTTGGTCACTCCGTGCAGCGTGAAGTCGCCCTCGCACTCGAAGGTGACGGTCTTGCCGGGCGCGAGCACGGTTCCCTTCGGCCCGATGACGGACGCTCCCTTGAAGGTGGCGTGGGGGTACTTGTCGCACTCGAGGTGGTTCTCTTGCATGTGGGTGTTGCGCTTGCCGATGCCGGTGTCGAGGCTCTTCATGTCGACGGCGAGTTGTACCGCCACCGAGTCGACGGCACTGGCGGGATCGAAGGTGAGGGTGCCTTCGATCTTGTCGGTTTTACCTTCGAAGGTCTCGGTGGCCGCTTTGGAAACGAAGACAACTTTGTTGGGAGCACCCGGCTTGACGCGATACTCGGTGGCCAGGGCGGGAACGGCGATGGTAAGCACGAGGGCGAGCGTCATCATGATGCGATTCATCTCAGACCTCACTAGTAAAGGAGATGAAGCTGTACGAGCGTTTCCCAAAAATCATCCCCGCCCAGCGCCGCACCCTCGTCGTAGCCGGTCTGGCGGTAGAGGCCTTGGACAGCGAGGAATGGCTTGGCCAAGATATGCACTCCGCCGCCCGCGCGCCAGCGCGCACCCGATTCGAGGTTCCAATCGGGGTCGAAAAAGTCGTACGTGGCAATCACATCCAGCCCTTGCCGGGCCAGGTAGCTGAGCTCGTTGGACACGACCCAGCCGGTGGTGTGCCCCGGACCGTCGCGGTCGTCGCGAAACCAGTCCACCTCGCCCAGCCAAGTTAAACGATTCCACGTCAGGTATCCGTACGGTCCGGCGCTGCCGAAATCGACTTGGTTGCCGTCTTCCCAGTAACCCGCCACACCGGCCGCCCAACCCAGCGGGCCCAGGTCGCCGCGATACACCGCCGACAACACCGACGCCAGCTTGCGATTGTCGTCGAACGTGGCTCCGCGGTTGCCGTTGACCACCGCGAGCTGCATGTCGAGACGCCCCGGTGAAATTCCAAGCTCGACCCCGACGTCGCTGTTGGAAGGCGGATAGAAACCGAGTGCGTCGCGCGTGTACATGGTGTGATCATCGAAGCGCCAGCCGTACGCGGGCACGAAGCGGCCGACTTTCACATAGCCGGTGAGCGGAAGCCCCTGCCACATTCCGAACAGCTCGTAGCTCGACGAAATGCCCTGGTCATAATAGAGCGACAACTCGTCGTCCATTTGAAAGTTGAAGTACACGTCGCCTTGCATCTGGAAGAAATCGGGGCGCGACTCGTCCGCGGTTTCGTTCGAGTAGGAATAGAGCGTGCGAAAGTCGGTGCCGATTTGGATCCGCTTCGCGATCTCAGGGTCGATGCTGGAGAGAATTCCGGGGGCGGGCTTCGACCACGCCAATTCTTCCGGAACGATGTATTGGGTCGCGTAGAGCGTGCGCATGCCGCCGCCGCTGGGATTGACGTGGCACAAGGCGCACTTCTGTCCGTAGCGCGCCGAGTATCGCGGGACGGCCACGGCCGGTACCGCCGCGGCCGCCAATACCACCACGGTCGACACCGGCAGCGCGAGCTGCCGTACCAACACCCCGCGGCGCGCGCTCAACCGTCGTCGCATTCGTGGAGTCGACTAGTCGTTGCGCCGGCCGCCGAGCAGACCGAGGCGCATCGCCCAATACAGCAACGTCAACAGCGAGGTGACGAACGCCGCCACGTAGGTCAGCGCGGCCGCGTCGAGGACCTTCTTGGCGCCACCCAGCTCTTCCGGCGTCAAGTATCCGCCGCGCTTGAGGGTGGCCATCGCGCGCTTGCTCGCGTCGAACTCGACCGGCAGCGTCACCAGCGTGAATACGGTGGTGGTGGCGAACAACAGCACGCCCACGATGGCGAGGTTTTGGCCCATTGCCGACTGCGCGCCGCCGAGCATGGCGGCCATAATGAGCACGAACACCGATATGCCTCCGCCCAGGTTCGCAACCGGGACCCACATGGAGCGGAACTTGAGCGGCGCATAGTTCTGCGCGTGCTGGATGGCGTGGCCGACTTCGTGCGCGGCGACACCCGCCGCCGACATGCTGGTGCTGCCGAAAACCGGCTCGCTCAGCCGCAGCGTCTTGGTGCGCGGATCGTAGTGATCCGACAGCGTTCCCCGCACCGGCTCGATGGTGACATCGTTGATGTTGGCGTCGCGCAGAATGGCTCGTGCCACGTCGGCGCCCGTCATCCGTGAGCGCGTGGTGTACTGGCTGTATTTCTGGAACGTGCCCTTCGTCTTCAGGCTGGCCCAAATGGATAGGACCATGCCGACTCCGATCACCAACCAATACATGGGGTCGAAAAACATTCGTTCATCCTCCGAAATTCTGGGAAGTTGCGATGATTACAAGCCTTGGTAATCGGGGGTTGCTCGCGGCGCGAGTTGCTGCGTATGATCCCCCGCACGCGCGCACCGGCGCGCACGACGAAGCATAGTATACGAGTTGGCACCAACTAGTTCCAGTCGAGGAGAAGCCCCCATGCGAAAGCTCGCAATTGCACTTTCCGGTTTGCTGGCGTTGGGCGCGTTGGCCGGGACGGCCGCGGCGCAAAGCGACGCCAACCGGTCCGGCTCGAAGCAAGTCGGCCTGGGTTTCATCGTCGGGGAACCGACCGGAATCGACCTCAAGATTTTCCTCAATCGCGTCCATGCGCTCGAGTTTGCGCTGGCGTGGTCGCTGTCCGACGAGAACGAAATGCACCTACAGGGCGATTATCTCTGGCACAAATACGATCTGATCGATTTGGACAACGGCGACGAGCTACCCCTATTCTTCGGCGTCGGCGGCCGCGTGGTGCTGCGCGACGAGCACGACGACATCGTGGGAATTCGCTTCCCCATCGGGCTCGATTACATCTTCACCGACTATCCATTCGACATTTTCTTCGAGCTGGTTCCCATCTTGGACGTGGCACCCGACACCGACTTCGATCTGGAGGGCGCGATCGGCGCGCGCTTCTGGTTCTAGCTAAGCGGCGCGGCGCAGCATGAGCAGGGTGACGTCGTCCGAGGCGCGCCCGCCGGCCAGAAATCCCTCTACCAGCGTGACGATGCGACCGCGCAGCGCGGCCAGCGATTCCGCGCGGTGAGATACGAGCGCTTCCTTCACACCGTCGAGGCCGAGGAAGCTCTCGCCGTTGGTGGTCGCTTCCGGAATGCCATCACTAAAAATGGCCACCGAATCGCCCGGCCCCAACACCGCTTCGCTCACGTCGAGCGGGGTGTCTTCGATCATGGCCAGCGGAATCGTGGTGGAGTCGAGCTGCTCGAGCTTGCCTCCCTGTCGCACCACCAACGGCGGCTCGTGCCCCGCATTCACGTAGTACAGCCTCCCGGTGAGGGGCTCCAACTCGGCTAGAAACAGCGTGATGAATTGCTCGGACGCGAGGCTCTTGAAGAGTTGGCGGTGCAAACGCTGCGCGAGGGTTTTGACGTCGCCTTCGATATCGGCCAAGAGCCCAATGGCCACGGTCGCCGCACTCATCGCCAATGCGGCGGGCATGCCTTTGCCGGTGACGTCGCCGAGTGCGACCAGCACGCGGCCGTTGGGGCGCGCGCCCACGAAGTACAAATCTCCACCCACGGCGCGGCACATCACTTGGTGCGCGTCCACCTCGTAGCCGGGGGGAGCACTCACTCCGCTCGGCAGCATGGAGCGCTGAATGCGCGCCGCGGTACCGATCTCCTCTTCCAAGCTCAAATTGCGCAGCTTGACCGCCACCGCGTTGGCCGCCGCGGTGAGCACTTCCAGGTCCGCTTGCGTGTAGCGCACGCGCGGATCGGTGGTGTCGACGTAAAGGATGCCGCGCACGCGCTCGTTGTCGAACAGGGGTGCGGCCATCGCGGAGCGCAGGCTCAGCGCCATGATGCTCTGCTGCCCGCCGAAGCGCGGGTCCTCGAGCGGATTGGCGACCAGCACCGAATCGCGCCCGCGTAGCACGCTGCCCACGATGGACGACGACAGCTGCAGCGGTGCGTCGGGGTTGCCCACACTCTTGGTCCAGCGCGCGCGCGCTTCCACCTGGGTCGCTTCGCCGGCGTCGGCCAGCATGACCACGCGCTCGGCGGGAACGCTCTCGGCGACGAAGCGGCACGCCGCGGTTTCGATCGCCATGGCGTCGTCGCTCGACGCGAGCAACTCGAAGAGCTGCGAGCTGCGGTCCATGAGCCGGCTTTGCGCGTCGCGCGAAAAACCCTGGCTCATGTTGTAACGGAGAGCGGGAGAAACTTGGTGGTCGCTCAGCAGCTTGTGCGCGGCGGTCGACACCGGTGTCGCGCGCCGCATGAGGGCTCCGGCAAAGCTCACGATGCCGCCGGAAGGAACCTCGGCCCACGACTCGCCCACCGGCGTGCCGTTGATCTCGGTGCCGTTGCGGCTGCCGAGATCGCGCACGAACAAGCTGTCGCCGTCGACGCGAATGGCGGCGTGACGCTTGCTGACGCGCGCCATCGCCACTTGCACGGCGTTCTCGCTCGAGCGGCCGACGGTGTGCTCGCCGTCGTTCAGGGCGAAGCGGTGCGCTTCGCCTTCCCAGGTGATTTCGAGGTTGAGCATGTTCGGGTGCGCCCCGCCGCGAGCGGCTTCGCTACGCGCTAACGCGATTTTTGCGCAAGCTTCGACCGGCGCACGCCATAAAGAAAATAGATGACGATGCCGATCACAAACCAGATGATCAGGCGCTCCCACGTCTTCCACGGCAGCGAGATCATCAGGTATAGCGCCGAGATCACCCCCATGGGGGCGACGAACCACACCAAGGGTGTCTTGAACGCGCGCGGCAGCTCCGGCTCGCGGATGCGCAGCACCAGCACTCCCGCCGCCACGATCACGAACGCCAACAATGTCCCGATCGACACGAGACTTCCCGCCTCGCGCACGGTGAACAATCCGGCCGGAATCATGACGGCGAGGCCGGTGACGATGGTGGTAATCCACGGCGTCTGGAACTTGGGGTGTACCTTGCTCACGAACGGCGGCAAGAGACCGTCGCGCGACATCGACCAGAACACGCGCGATTGTCCCATCAACATGACGAGGATGACCGACGAGAGCCCGGCGATGGCTCCGACTTTGATCAAGCCCGCGATCCATCCCAAGCCGGCGTGGTCGGCGGCGACCGCAATCGGGTCGGGCACGTCGAGCTGGGTGTAGTTGACGACCCCGGTGGCAATGGCCGAAACCACGATATAGAGGAGCGTACATATCAAGAGCGAGCCGATGATGCCGATCGGCATGTCACGCTGGGGATTCTTCGCTTCTTGCGCGGCGGTACTTACCGCGTCGAATCCGATGTAGGCGAAGAAGACCACGCCCGCGCCGGCCATCACCCCCGTCCATCCGAAGTGCTCGCGCGCTCCGGTGTTAGCGGGAATGAAGGGGTGCCAGTTGGCCGCGTCGATGGCGTGTGCGGCACCCGCGATGAACAAGAGCACCACCGCCACCTTGACGAACACAATCACGTTATTGACGCGCGCCGATTCGCGAATCCCCACCACCAAGAGCGCGCTGATGAGTGCCACGATGAGTACCGCGGGCAAGTTGAAGACCGCGGTGACGGTGCTGCCGTCGTCGAGCGTCACCAGCGAACCACGCGCCGCCGTCAAGGCGGGAGGGATGTGGATGCCGAGGTCGTGCAGGAAGGACACCACGTAGCCCGACCAGCCGATGGCGACCGTTACCGCTCCCAGCGCGTACTCGAGGATCAAATCCCATCCGATGATCCAGGCGAACAGCTCGCCCAAGGTCGCGTAGCCGTAGGTGTAAGCGCTGCCTGCCATCGGCACCAGCGCTGCGAACTCGGCGTAGCACAAGGCGGCAAACACCGACGCCGCACCGGCCAGCACGAAGGAGAGCACCACGGCGGGACCGGCATTTTGAGCCGCGACGGTTCCGGTGAGCACGAAGATCCCGGTGCCGATGATGGCACCGATGCCGAGGAGTGTCAGGTGCGTTGCACCCAAGCAGCGCTTGAGACTTTGGTCTTCCAGCGCCTCGGCCTGAAGATCCGTGATTCGCTTGCGGCGAAAGAGGTCCATAGACACCCCCGGCGAACGAGCCTAACCACAGAATCGACACGAAAACACGAGGTGGAGATTGGCGGGACTGTAGGTGGCAGGCGCAGCCTTGTCAAGCAATCCCATTGCTGGGCCGCGGTTTGTGGCCGCGGAGGTCAGCGGCGGCGGCGCCCGTGACGCGGCCGGCGCTCACCCAGCGCGGCCGTTGCAGACGACGCTGCATCGGGCGTCCACGATGCCGGGTCGACGCGATAGTAGTGCGCCAGCACCTGGTAGAGCTCCTCGTGCTCTCGCCGCAGAGCGAGCGGCCGTTCGAAGAAGCTCTCCGTCACCACCGCAAAGAATTCCGCCGGGTCTTCCAGGCCGTACCAATCGATCATGCTGCGGCGCTTTCCCCGCGCCGCGTCTTCGAACGCCCGGTACGCATGGTTGAACACACGCGTCCACTGGTCGCGTCGCACGCGATCCTCGAGCCGCGGCATGCCGTCCATCGCGCCGTTTTCCATGTCGAGCTGGTGGGCGAATTCGTGCAGCACGACGTTGTAGCCGCCGCGGCCGGTCGACGCATAGTCCACGACGTCTTCCCACGACAGGATCACCACTCCCAAATCCCACGATTCGCCCGCGCGGTCCTCCTTGTATTCGCTGACGATGGGGCCGTCGGGCTCCTCCACGTCGGCGTAGAAAATGGATGGATACACCAGCACGGTGAGAAGGTCGGGATAGTAGCCGGTTTCACGATTGAGGATGAGCACGCACGCCTGGCCCGCGATGGTGACGCGAATTTCGTCGCTCATCTCGAGGCCGTCGCAGCCCTCGAAGTTCTTTTCGGCGAGGAACACCTGCATGTGACCGTGCAGCTGTACTCGCAACTCGGCCGGAAGGCGTGCATAGACGGGAACGTTGCGCTCGAGCACGCCCACCCATTCCACCGGCAGCGGCAGTGCGCGCAGGCGCGCGCGCCGGCGTTTCCTCAGCACGGAAAACATGACGGCTCCATGGCCCGAAGGTAGCGCGAGACGCCGTCGTTTGACACCGCCTTTTGGCGGGTGCTAGCGTGATCGCTCATGTCGCACAATCGCATCCTTCTCGGGCTCATTCTCGGCGCGGCCGCCGGAGTCATCACCAATGTGGTTACACAGGGCGGCGACGCCACGCAGCGCTTCGTTTCGGTGGTGACCGAGCCGGCGGGGCGCATGTGGCTCTCGGCGCTCATCATGACGGTGGTGCCGCTCATCATGACCTCGCTTCCGCTCGGTGTGGCGGGACTGGGAGATTTGCGCGAAGTGGGCCGTGTCGGCATCGTCACCTTTGCGCTGTGCCTGGCGCTCACGACTATCTCCGCGACCATTGCCCTCGGGCTGACCAACGCGTTCCGTCCCGGCGAAGGGCTCGACCCGACCATGCGCGCGCAGCTGATGGAAGCGTACGGCACCGAGGCGCAAAACGCCGCCGGGCTGTCCGGCGACCAGCTCTCGCTCGACATGCTCGTCAAGATCGTGCCGCGCAATCCCGTCAAGGCGGCGGCCGAAGGCGACATGCTCGCCATCATCTTTTTTTCGCTGGTGCTGGGAATCGCCATCGCTTCTCTGCCGCGCGAGCGATCGGCCGCGTTCACGGCGTTTTTGGAGAGCTTGGGCTACGTCACCGTCGAGATCATTCACTTGGTGATGAAGCTCGCCCCCATCGGCGTGTTCTGCCTCATTTTCAGCGTGACCGCGCGCTTCGGTTTCGATTTGTTGGTGCACTTGGCGAAGTACGTGGTGCTCGTCATCGGCGGACTACTGCTGATGATGACGGTGGTGTACGGACTGGTGCTCAAGTTCGCCGCCAAACGCGACCCGGTCGATTTCATGCGGCGCTGCCGCGACGTCATCGTCACCGCGTTTTCGACGTCGTCGAGCAATGCCACGCTTCCCACCGCGCTCGACGTCGCGCAGCGCGAGCTGGGCATCCGCAAGACGGTGGCCGGCTTCGTGCTGCCGCTGGGTGCCACCATGAATCAGAACGGCACGTCGTTGTTCGAAGGTGTCACCGTGCTGTTCCTGGCGCAGGTGTTTGGGATCGATCTGTCGCTCGGTCAGCAAATTCTCGTCATCATCATGTCGGTGATCACCGCACTGGGTGCGGCGGGCGTGCCCGGAGGATCGATTCCCCTCCTCATTCTCGTCTTGGCAATGTTCGGGATACCGCCGGAAGGCATCGCCATCGTGCTGGGCGTGGATCGCATCCTCGATATGTCGCGCACGGTGGTGAACGTGATCGGCGACATCGTCATCGCGTCGATTGTCGAGCGGCTCGAGAGCCGCCCTAAAGTCGAGCGCGTCGCTAAGTCGCGCGCGAGCGCTTAGCGCGCCACCAAGATCGAGACCACCGCACCCGCGGCGATCACCGCGGCGGTGGGAACGACTCGCCGGCGGAGGTTGCTGCTCCCCAGTCCCCACGCCAGCCCCGTCTTGACCAACGTGTTGGCCAATACCGCGATGGTAATTGCGGTCACCGCCACCGGCGCGCGCTCGTGATCGCTCTCGCGCGCCATCGACAACGTAATCGCGTCCACGTCGGTCAGTCCCGCCAGTGCGGCCACCGCGTACACCGCGCGCTCGTTCAAGAGCTCTTGCGCGCGATTCACCAAGAGTGCGACTGCGGCGAACAACAGAGCGAACTTGATCGCGAAAAAGAGACTGAACGGGTTGCGCAGCTGGAGCGATTGCGCCCCGCGCAGCTTGACACCGGCACGCTGGTTGAGAAGCGCGCCGCTCAGTGAAATCGCCGCCATGATCCCCATCGGCAGCGCCAGCTGGCGTGCCAGACTCGAATTGACCACGAAGCACTCCACCACCACGCGCACGAACATCACCGCCCACGACAGCAAGATCCCGCCGGCCAGCGTGGCGGCGGCACCGGGCGGTTCTTCTTCGCGGCTGCGGCGCGCGAGTGCAAGCGTCACCGCGGTCGAGGAAACCAATCCGCCGGCAAGACCGGTGACCGCCGTCCCTTTGCGCGGGCCGAGCCAGCGCGCGACAATATAGCCTGCCAGCGACAACCCCGCGATCAAGATGACGAGCCACGTCATCGCGTACGGATTGATCACCCCCCACGGGTCGACGGGCTCGTTGGGCACCAACGGCAGCACGATGAAGATGACGATCAAGAGCTTGAGGCCGGCGACGATGTCGTCCCAACCGAGACGCTCGACCACACCGTGCAGCTCGTCGCGGAACGCCAGCAGTACCAGCGTGGCGATGGCCAGTCCGGCGGCCAACTGCGGATAACCGTACAGACACATGCCGCCGAGCAAGAACGTGACGAGGGCCGCGAACTCGGTGGTGAGCCCGAAATGTTTGGCGGAGAGGCCGGCGCGATAGCCGGCCAAAATGAAGGCACCGCACGCCACCGCGACGGCGGCAAAAATCAACGGCTGGTCGTTTTCGCGGGACAACCAGGCGGCAATCGCACCCGCCTGGGCGATGAGAATGAACGTGCGCAGACCGGTTGCGGTTTGCTCGCCGGGGGCGCGTAGTTTTTTCTCGCGCTCGATGCCGATCAACGCACCGATCAAGAGCGCGATTGCGAAACCCACCACGGTTTCTTCCACGGCTTCATGATACTGCATTCAGCGCCCGCTTGCGCACAGCTTACGCCTGTCACTATAATCGCGCTCACGCCTTCGACACCGTATCCATCCAAGCGGGGGTTGTCCCAATGAGAATCGGCATCGTTCTGGTAATCGCCGTCGCCGGCTTCACAGCCAGCGCCAACGCACGCACTATCGTCCACGCCGGCCATCTGATCGACGGAGTCGGTAATGCCGCGCGCGACAATGTGTCCGTGGTGATCGAAAACGGGCGCATCGCCGAGGTGGCGACCGGTTTCGTGCCGGGTGCGGCGGGCGACGAGGTCATCGACCTATCCAACCAAACCGTGCTGCCAGGATTGATGGACATGCACACGCATCTTGCCCACCAGCTGTCGCGCACGTCCTACATGGACGAGTTCACGATGAATCCCACCGACGTCGCGATTCGATCCACGTACTACGCACGCCTGACCCTGTTAGCGGGTTTCACCACCGTGCGCGACCTGGGCGACGACGGCATGACGACCGTGTCGCTGCGCAAGGAGATCGCGGCGGGACACGTCGTCGGCCCCCGCATCTTCACGGCCGGAAAATCGCTCGCGACCACCGGCGGACACGCCGATCCCACCAGCGGATGGTGCCAGCCTTTGGCCGGCGATCCCGGTCCGCGCGAGGGTGTCGTGAGTGGCGTGGACGACGCGCGTAAGGCCGTCCGGCAACGTTATAAGGACGGTTCCGACTGGATCAAGATCACCGCCACCGGCGGTGTCTTGAGCATGGCGACCAGCGGCGACAACGCGCAGTTCACCGACGATGAGCTCAAAGCCCTCGTCGAGACCGCGAAGGACTACGGATTTCAGGTGGCGGCGCATGCGCACGGCGCCGAAGGCATGCTGCGCGCCGTGAACGCGGGTGTGGCGTCGATCGAGCACGGCACCTACATGAACGACGAGATCATCAAGGCGATGAAAAAGCACGGCACCTATTACGTCCCCACGATTCTCGCCGGCGTCACCGTGGCGGAGCTCTCGAAACAAGACGACTATCTGCCCGAGGTGGTGCGTCCCAAGGCCGCCAAGATTGGACCACAGATCAAGGGCACCTTCACCAAGGCGTACAAAGCCGGCGTCAAGATCGCGTTCGGCACCGACTGCGGTGTGTCCGAGCACGGCGGCAACGCGCGCGAATTCGAATTGATGGTCGAGTGCGGCATGCCGCCGATGGAAGCCATCAAGGCGGCCACTATGGGAGCGGCCAAGCTCCTGCGCGCAGAGGATCGTCTGGGCTCGGTGGAGAAAGGCAAGATCGCGGATCTAGTGGCGGTGAAGGACAACCCCCTCACCAACATTTCGACGTTGAGAGACGTCACCTTCGTGATGAAAGACGGCGTGGTCTACAAGAAAGACGGTGCCGCCGTGGAAACCGCACGCGCGTCGAAGAAATAACATCGACGTCAGACGAGATCGCAGCGCACAAAACCAAGACGCCTGGGCAATCGAGAGCCCAGGCGTCTTGTTCTTGTGTGACTCACAACTTGGGTGAACGTTACCGTTCCTGGGACGGCAATCAATTTTTTCACAAACTCTTGAGCGACGCGAAAACGGGGCCGATGTGATCGATCCCTCGACGCGATTTTCGTCGCGCGAATACCACACGAAATTTGTGCTTCTTCGCGCGACGGTATGAGCGGAGGGGGACGATCACATCGGCCCAAACACAGCTACTTCGCCGCGACGACGTCGTTCGAGTTGATGTCGAACGTGATCATGAAGCCGTTCGTGCCCTTGAACTCGAAGGCCTTGTCGCCCGCGCGATACGCCTGCACTTCGTTCGTCATCAGCACGAAGCCGTCGTTGCGCGGCACTCCCCAATACTTGAGGTTGTGAATGACGACCGGCTGCTCGGTGTTACCGTACTCGCCGCGGTTGAGCACGACCTCGGCGATCTTGCCGCCGTCGAGACGCGCCTCGGCGCGATCCTTGTTGTACTTCCAATCCATCTTCGCATCCGGCGCGATCGCGAACGACTTCCACTTCACCGGATAGACGTGGCCCAAGATGCCGGCGATGGCGTCGCGCTGCTCCTTGGTAACACTCGGGTCGAACGTCAGCACGGCCCATTCCATTTCCTTGTCGTCGAACTCGGCGCCTAGATCGCCCGCGACCCAAAACAAGGCACCGTCCAACTTGACGTTGCCGGCCTTGCCCTTGTCGACGCGGAATGCATTGTTGAACCGGCAGAAATGCTCGGCGCCGCCGTGACCTGCGTGGCCGGCGTGCCCGGCGTGCTCGCCGGAGGGCGCCATCGCGGCCGGCTCCGGATTGAAGTAGCACTGGCAGAACATCGGACAGCTGCACGCCTCGATGATGGTCGCCTTCATCGACCAGTCGTCGGCCTTGCCCTTGGCGTTCTCGTTCTTGGCCTTGTCGGCCGCGAGCGCGATCGCGCTCACGAATAGGATTGCGGTACATGCGAGGAAAGCAAGCTTGCGCATGGGGGGTTCTCCTCCTGGATACGTGAAAATCGATTGTGATTGCGGTGCGGGGCGATTGCCCCGCGGCGGCTGGCTGCCGTGTCGGGCGGGAGTATAGCGGTGGCGCCGCTGGCTGAGAAGCCCCTACGAGCTGCCGCGCGCGGGAGCCAAAACGTGGCGATCGATGACGTCGGCTAACGTGTCGCGCCGCACCGGTTTGGTAACGAAGTCATCCATCCCGGCGTCGACGCATTTTTCGCGGTCGCCGGCCAGGGCGTGCGCGGTCATGGCGACGATCTTGGTGCGGCCCCCGGCGCGCGCCTCGCGGCGGCGAATCTCGCGCGTCGCTTCGTAGCCGTCCATCTCCGGCATCTGGCAATCCATGAGAACCAGGTCGTACGTCCCCGCTTCCAGCATCTTGATGGCTTCGACACCGCTCGCCGCGATGTCCACCGTGCACCCGAGCGTTTCCAGCAAGCGCACGGCGACGCGCTGGTTGACCACGTTGTCTTCCGCGACCAAGATGCGCGCACGCGGGCCGGACGACGGGCGCGACGTTGCGTCGTGCGCGCGTGCCTCCATGATGGTGTGGCGCGTGACGAACACTTCGCGCGCACCGCGCCGTTTGACGCTCCACACCGCCGAGACCACGTCGGCGAGCTGCGACGGGCGCGTCGGCTTGGTGAGGTACGCGTCGAAGCCGACCGAGCGCAGGCGCTCGGCGTCGCCTTGTTGACCCAGTGACGTCAGCATGACGAGCACCACGTCGCTCACGCGCGGGTCACCCTTGACCGCAACCGCGAACGCCTCCACCGGCATGTCGGGGACGTCGTGCGCGACGATGGCGATGCGGTACGGGTCGCCCTCGCGATACGCGGCTTCCAAGTGCGCGAGAGCTTCGGCTCCCGTCGCCACGCCGGTAACACGGGCGCGCCAGCCGATGACTTGCTCCTGCAATACGCCGCGCACCTTGTGGTGGCGGTGCACCACTAGCATGCGCACGTCTTCCAAGTTTTCCGTCCGCGGCGGCTCCATGGGTGCTTCCTTGTCCAACGGCAGCGACAGCGTAAACGCGAAAGTCGATCCGTGACCGGGACTGCTGTTCACTGTGATCTCGCCCCGCATGAGCTCCACCAGCTGCTTGGTGATCGCCAGCCCCAAGCCGGTACCGCCGTAGCGCCGCGTGATCGATCCGTCGGCCTGGGTGAACTTCTCGAACACGCAGTCGAGCTTTTCGGACTCGATGCCGATGCCGGTGTCTTCCACGGAAACGCGCACGCGCGCGTGGTCGGCGTCGGAATCGAGCTTCTCGATGTTGATGAGTACATGGCCTTCATGCGTGAACTTGATGGCGTTGCCGGCGAGATTCAGGAGCACCTGGCGAATGCGGCCGGCGTCGCCGATGACGCGCCGCGGCACATCGGGCGCGTAGCGCACGATCAGCTCGATGTGCTTTTCCTCCGCGCGCTCCGCCACCAGTGCGACCACTTCATCGATGGCCGCCACCAAGTCGAACGCAATCGGGTCGATGGTGAGGCGGCCCGCTTCGATGCGGGAGAAATCCAAAATGTCGTTGATGATGGCGAGCAGCGACTCCCCCGACGTCTGCACGATCTTGACGTAGTCCTGCTGCTCCGGCGAAAGATCCGTGTCCAACAATAGCCCGGTCATGCCCAGGATCCCCGTCATGGGCGTGCGCACTTCATGGCTCATGTTGGCGAGGAACTCGCTTTTGGCGCGGTTGGCCGATTCCGCTTGCTCCTTGGCTCGCATCGACGCCTCTTCCGAACGCCGCAACACTTCCAGGTCGGTGAGGTCCTGCATCATCAGAATGGCTTCGTCGATGCGGTTGTCGTGCGATTTGATGGGGAGCGCGGTGGCGTAGATGTGGCGCGTGACGCCGTCGACGTCGAGGCGCACTTCGCGGTGCGACACCGATCCCGTGGCCAGCACGCGCGCCGCCGGGCACGCCGCACAGATGGAGTGCTCGCCGCACAAGAGCTCGTTGCACGTGGCCGCCTGGCCGCCGTGCGCGCTTTGCGTTCCGCCGAACCAGGCCCGGCACACGTTGTTGAGCCAGCGCACGTGCAGCGACGGGTCGAACACGACGAACCCCGCGTCGGTGTGATTGACCAACGCGGAGAGCTTTTGGCGCTCGCGCTCCAAAAATCGAACTTGCCGGTCGTGGGTTTGAAACCAGCGCTCGAGCTCCTCGACGCGGCGTCGCAGGGCGTCGACGGATTCCAGCGGCAGCGTGGGCGACTTCTTGGACAAGGGGGCGTCTTCCTTATAGAGCTTCGCGGTTTCTGCTTACACGTTCGCCGACTTGCGGTGCGCGGCGTACTTGTGGGCGAGCCAATCCGCCACCACGCGCACCTCGCGCTCGGTATTGGCGTCAAACGCATCCACGTCGTGGCTGTCGATGTCGATC
This sequence comes from Candidatus Krumholzibacteriia bacterium, assembly GCA_025923935.1. Classification (GTDB taxonomy): domain Bacteria; phylum Krumholzibacteriota; class Krumholzibacteriia; order WVZY01; family JAKEHA01; genus JAKEHA01. The sequence goes on along the minus strand of JAICFA010000011.1, from coordinate 5,730 downwards.
TGCGCGAAAATGGTGTCGCCTTTGCGAATCAACACCACCAGCTCCGACTTGGTCGCACTCGAGCACGCCAGATAATTGGGCTCTTTCGAGACGTCGGGCACGTTCTTGTCGCGACGCTCCGCCACCGCACTCCCGCAAACGCCCTGGCCCACCGAGATGAAGACGTGGTCGGTGGGTGCACCCACGAAGGGGCCCAGCCGCAGCACGTCGTCGGGGAAAAGCTCGTAGATGCCGGTCCAATGGAAGCGCGGGTGGGCATGGTGCATCAGGTCGACGGCGCGCTCCAGGAGCGCGTCGAAACTGGCGCCCCCGGCTGCGAGGTCGTCGAGGCGCTGGCAGATTTCCGCGCCGCTCAAGGGTTTCTGGGACATGGGCGTCCTCCGTAAGTCTTTGGTTGATAGCAGTTTTACCCGGGCACCAGGCTCCCGGGCGGGTAACTACCAACACGTGAATGGGATAATCCGCAACTACTATGCCATCATGGCCAATGGCCGGGGCCGCTTCAACACCGCCCGGTGGCGATGTAGACGCGTCGCGAATAGGCGACGCCGTGCGGGAAGCGCGCCGCCAGCGCGGCTCGCACGTCGCGCCGAAAGTTCTCCCACTCTTTCTCGCCGAGCAGCGATTGCAAGGCGCGGCCCGCCGCGCACACTTCGCGGCCTTCGATGTACTCCTCGACCGACAATTGAAACGTGAAGTCCATATCGTGCGTGCGAACCTCCGACAGTCCGCACGCCGCGAGTGCCTCGGCCAGCCCGTTCGGCCGCGAGAAACGCGCTTCTCCCGGAAGAAGGACGTTCGAAGCCCGGCTCATGCGCTCCGCGTCCACGTAATTCGCCACCACCTGCGACCACGCCGTGAAAAACTCGTCGTCGCCCGCCGCCCATGCGCTCGCACCCAGGCGCCCCCCGGCGCGCAGTACCCGCTTCATGTCACCAATCGCTGCGTCGGGATCGTCGACGTGAGTGAGCACGAACGCGCACAGCGCCGTGTCGAAGGAGCCGGAGGCAAACGGAAGGAGTGGCAGAGAGCCGTTGACGACCGCGTCGATGCCGCCGCGGCGCGCGGCCTGCAGCATGTCGATGGACGGATCGAGGGCCACGACGTGCGCACCGGCGACCCGTGCGCGTGCCGCGCGCGCGACTGCACCCGTGCCGCAGCCGACATCGAGAATGCGTGCATGTGGAGATGGCGCTACCGCGCCGACGAGCGCGCGCGCAGGTTCGTCGAACAGGCGCGGCGCGTTGACGCGCTCATAGGTTTCCGCCGCTCCATCATAAGAGCGCGCCGCGCGCAGCCGTTGCTCTAAGTCGTTCACTACCGCGCCTGCATGCCGATAGCGCGATCGACCGCTTCGCGGACCTTCTTCATATCCACCACACCGGTCCAGCGCTCCGCAATCTGCCCATCGCGGCCGATGAGATACACCGTGGGCAGCGCCACCACGTGGAACGCCTCCCATGAGGATGCCTCCTCGGTGTCGATGACGATGGGATACGCGACCGGCTTCTTCTCGAGGAACTTCTTCACTTTCTTTTCGCGTTCGTCGCCTTGGTCAACCGAGACCCCGACGACCTCGAGTCCGAGTTTCTGATAGTCCTTATAAATCGCTTCCAACTCCGGCATCGACTTGATGCACGGCTTGCACCACGTCGCCCAGAAGTCGACCAATACCACCTTGCCGCGCAGCGACTCGAGCGTCAGCGGCTGCCCTGCCGTCGTCATCCATGTCGCCGAAGGCGCCGCGCCTTCCTCCAGCACGTACGCCGCCGGATTGGCGTCGAAGGTATCCGCGCACTTCTTCGCACAGAAGTAATAGGTCGTGCCCTTGTACTCGCGCGTAGCCTCGACTTTTTCCAACTCGGTTTCGCCGTTGGCGGCGCAGACGATGCACAGTGCTTTTTCCGGTGTATCCGCCAACGCAACTGTTGCGATCAACAACGCGCAGATCATCATGAGCCACTTCATTTAGAACCCTCCAAAAATCGCCACTCCGAACGTATCCAACCACACCGCCATCACACTCGCCCCGACGCGTCCCCCGAACCAGTTCACCATCGCGTGGGGCTGATTGCCATCGTACATGCCGCGGATGGAGAACCCGCCGGGGACGTACAGCTCGGCGCCGAATGGAAAGTTAATGCCCTCGTCCCACTCCGAGTAGGTGATTGTAGCGTAGGCCGAGACGGGAACCCACGTCGCCAGCTTGGACGCCGTGAGGTAGTACTGCTGCGTCCCCTCGGGAGACCCGATGCGATCCGTGCTGGTTCCCAGAAACAGCGCGGGCCGCCGGTCCGTTTCGGTCAGGAGGAACACGGTGGCAATCGGCGCGATCTCGGTGGCCACGGGATTGTATTCGAAGCCGATCTGGGCGATGTCGAACACCCGGTAGCTCGCGGTCAGACGCCAGCGCGCTCGGTCCACCGTGGTGTCGACGTAGCGCGCGGATGCGTTCCAGTCGGTATCCAAGCCGCTCCCCCGGAGCGGCGAGCCCTCGCCGGGTCAGCCGCTTCAGGTGGGAGGACGAGAAGTCGGTGGGGCACTCGCATTGGCCAGAACCGGGACGAGCCCGCTCATCACCAGCATCAGAATTGCCAAGCGAAGCTTCATCTAGAAGCGCATCGCCACGCCGAACATCCAATTGCGTCCCGGCATGCGATAGCGGGCAAGCTCTTCGAATGACGTATCCAGGAGGTTGTTCACTTTGGCGGAGACGGTCCACATCCCGTTCACGTCGAATCGCGCCGCGCCGTTGAAAACCCAGAATTGCTCCGGCGCCTGCAGCGGATACAAGAATACTTCCTCGATACGGCTACGATAACGCCCGTCGCCATGCAGCGTCCAGCGCTTCCACGCGACGTCCGCGCCCACGGCGGCACTGTGCTCGGGACGGTACGGCAGAATGTCGTCGACGCGATCCGCAGATTCGTCGCGCGCATCGAGGTAGGTGTAGTTGGCGAACGCGGAGAGCGCGCGCCAGCGCGACTGCACCGTCGTTTCGACGCCCTGCATGAGCGCGTTGTTGAGGTTGCGGACTTGATACGCGAAGGGAACGCCCAGCTCCGCCGACACGTCGGCGAAATACATCAAGTCTTCGTATTCGTAGCGAAACGCGGCCACATCGACGCCGATCACCGCCGCGGGGCTCCAACGAGCGCCGAGCTCGACGGAAAGTGTTAGCCGTTCCGCGTCGAGGTCGGGATTAGGAACGAAGTCGATCCCGCCGCCGATCTCACGCTCGGTGAACATCTCGGCAATGGTGGGCGCGCGGAACGCCTGGCCGTACAGCGCGCGCAGCGCCAGCTCGGAAGTGGTTTGCCATACGAGCGCGAACTTGGGGCTGAATTGCTCCAGCGTGCGTACACCCACCAGGTGATTCCAGTCGTAGCGCGCGCCCACGGTGGCGGCGAGCGCCTTCGTCACGGCGATGTCATCCTGCGCGAAGGCGGCGTAGTTGTTGATCTGGTGGTCGCCATAGAGGATCGAGTCGGGCGACGAGGCCACGTGATCGAGTTGGAAATCGGTTCCGACGACGACGTGGTTGCGCTCCCCCAACTGGGCTTCGAGCTGCAGCAAATTCCCGATCTTGTCACCATCGATGTCGGTGGTAAATCCGTAGGGCTCGTTGCCGGGAATCGACTGGCCGGGGTCGTCGGGATTGAACAAGGACTGCTGCTCGTGACGGTAGTAGTACGCGCGCATGGAATACTTGAACCGCTCGCCGCTGAATCCCCAGTACCACAAATCGGCGTTGGCGTACCGCTTCTCCTGGGTGTCGTCGGTGTACGAATCGCGCACCTCGAGCGGTTGCGCCGAGCTCAACCATGCGTGCGGATAGTCGTTCTCCGCTTGCCCGCCGCCCAGTGTCAGCTCCAACGTGCGCGAACCGCCGAGATTCCACAAGAGCTTGCCGTAGCCATCGTAGACCGTGAAGGCGGAGTTCTCGGTGTAGCCATCCGACTCCTTACGGCTGGCACTCAATAGAAAGTGCGTTGCACCGATCTTGCCGGAATAGTCCGCGTTCAACTCGTTTTGATACGGCGTATCGGAGGTGTACTGCATGGACGCGGGCGGATCCTCGAAGAATCCGATCTTCATCTCGAGGTGGCCGGAGGCGACCGCGCCGGGGCGCTTGGTGATCACGTTGATCACACCACCCATCGCGGTCGACCCGTACAAACTCGAAAATGCGCCCTTCACCACTTCGACGTGGTCGATGAACGGCACCGGCACCAGGCTCCAAAACGCACCGCCCGAGTCCGACGTGAGCGCGGGCCGCCCGTCGATGAGCAAGAGCACACGGTTGCCGACACCGCCGCCGGCGACGTCGGAGCTGCCGCGAATCTGGATGGATTGGACGGAAATACCGCCGGTCGAGCGAAACGCCGCCAAGCCGGGGACGGTTTCGATGGCTTGGTCGAAGGTGACGGGCGCGCGCGCGGCGATCTCCTTCTCGCTCAGCACGCTCACACTGGCCGGCGCCATGCGCGCGGTCTGCTCCGCGCGCGACGCGGTGACCACGACTGGGTCCGCTTCGATGGGCGACGCGTCCAGCGCAAAGTCGACGCGCGTGGTGTCGCCCGCCATCACCGTGACGTCGCGGCGCGTCGCCGCGTGCCCCACGCGCGAAGCGACGAGCGTATACGTTCCCGCGGGAATGTCGGCGATGGTGTAGTTGCCGTCCGCGCCGGCGATGGCACCGCGCGCGGCCCCTTTCACCGCAACCGTGGTGTAGCCCAAGGACGCGCCCGATTTCGAGTCGGTAATGCGTCCGATCACGACGCCGAGAATGGTGGGCGGCTCGGCGCGCGCCGGTGTTGCGAACGCAAGACCGGCACACGCGAGCACGATAGCGGTTCGTCTAACGCTCACACGCTAGGGTGCGACGTCCAAGTCGGCGGCCATGTCGATGTGGCTGTCGGTCTCTCCGGCTTCGACGTCGACCGACAGCGGCAGAACTTGCGGGGTTCCGTTGCCGTCGACCGCGACGCTATCCACGTCGGCCCAGTAGTAGCCGAGGATCTTCTCTTGTCCGGGCGGAAGGTTGAGGTCGATCCAGCCCACCACCACCGCCGCGTAGTTCGCTGGATCCAGTCCGTCGAAGCGATAGTTGAAGCTCGTCGTCGGGCTGATGGGATCGGTGAACGCATCCGGCGGACCGCTCGGCGGGTAGTTTTGAAATACGGACACCTGCACTTGGCCGGTAGTGGGCCAGGTGCCGCGGAAGTCGACGGTGCCGGAGATACTCCCCGTGGTCGGAGTCGCGGGGTTGTCGTCGTCGTCGTCGCATGCGGGCACGAACGACAACGCCATCATGATGAGTGCCGCGGAGCCGATGAATGCAAAGAGGCGTTTCATGATCCAGTCCTGAGTTAGAGGGTTCAGCCGGCCATGACGTCGGAGCCGGGGCTAAACTCCTGCATTGAAATGTTCGTCACGACCGTGTAGTTTTGCTTAGTTTCGTGGAGTGAAACATAGAATTTATGGCTCGTCAAGAACCACCCCCGGACGCCACCGAATGGATGACGCTGACCGAAGCGGCTGACGCGCTTCGCGTCCATCCCACCACGCTGCGGCGCTGGGCCGACTCCGGACAGGTACCGGTTTTCCTAACACCCGGGGGCCATCGCCGCTTTGCCGCGTCCGACATTCGCCACATCGCCGCCCGCCGCCACGCGGTGCGCAAGGTGGGTCCCGTCGAGCGCATCTGGGCCGACCAGGCGCTCGCCG
>JAICFA010000010.1 GCA_025923935.1 Candidatus Krumholzibacteriia bacterium | reverse complement strand
GATCGGTGTGGGCGTGCTGCACGGCAAGGCGGAAGCGCAGGGCCGCAGCGGTTTTGGGCCGTACGCCTCGGAAAACAGTTGGAAGTACAATCTGCTGTGCGATCCCGCGCTCACCTTGCGCATTCCCAAGCGCGAGATTCGCTTCGATACCGACGGCGCCGACACGCTGGTGGCGGGGACGCGCGAAACGGTGCGCGGCCGCGTGTACGTGGATGGTGCGCCCGATCCGGGCTTCGCCGGCACCGCTCGCGTTATCGTGCGCGAGCCCATGATCAACCGCTTGTTTCGCACGCGCTGCACCTCGAATGAATTTTGGAAGTACATCTTGCCGGGCGGCATCATGTACGACGGTACCACCGACGTGACCAATGGTGCCTTCGAAGTGAGCTTCCGCGTGCCGCGCTACGCGGGCACCGGTCCGCTGGCGGGTGCCAGCGCCTACGCGCACGAAGGTACCGTCGACGCCGCCGCCACTCTCGACAGCACGCTGGTCGTGGTGGCCCCGACCCAGGCCGATTCGCTCGCTCTGCAGCCCGTCGACGGGCCACCGCGGGTCAACCTCGGCTTCAAGAGCGGTCTCACGGTGGTCAAGCCGGGCGACACGGTGCGCGCCGTGGTGCGCGACCAGGACGGCATCAACATCTTGCTGACCACCAACGAGGGTCGGCAGGCGATCCTGATCGACAAGCTCCCGCTTCCCATCGACGTGAACGAGTTCTTCACCTTCGACCACGGTGGCGTCGATACCTCGGGAGTCCTATTGTTCCCGTTGCCCGATTTGGCGTCGGGGCCGCATCGCCTGGTCTATAAGGTCAGTGACAGCTTCGGCTCGACCACCTTGGATACCCTGACGTTCCAGGTAGCCGATGAGCAGAACTATTACGCCGAGGCGGTGCTGAACTATCCCAACCCGTTCGAGACGTCGACCCAGCTGTTGTTCCGGCTGTCGAACCGGGCCGCTATCAAGCTCGACATCTACACGGTTTCGGGCAAGCGCGTGCGCAGTATCGAGGCGACGCGCGACGGCGGGGAACAATGGCTCGAATGGAACGGCCGCGACGAGGCCGGCGACGACCTGGCGAACGGGACCTATCTCTACGTCGCAACGGTGGACTTTGTGGGACTCGAGCGCGCCCCTGTCGTGCTACGGGGTAAGATGGCCAAGGTTCGATGACCGCCCCACCTTGACCGGACGCTACCAAACGCTTTAATATCAAAGCCCTTTAGGAGGATTACATGATGCATCGTCGGTTATGGGTGGGCGCGTTGTTGGTTTTTCTAATCGCGGCTCACGAGAATGCGTTCGCGGTCGGCGAGTCGGGTGTGCCGTCACTGACCATTCCGCCCGGAGCCCGTCCCAACGGGATGGGCGAAGCCTTCGTCGCGGTGTCCGATGACGCCACGGCGCAATGGTGGAACGCCGGTGGGTTGGCCTTCACCCAACAGCGCAACCTAGCCTTCATGCACAGCCAACTCGTGCCCGACCTGGCGTCGGACGTGTATTACGAGTTCCTGGGCTACTCGCAGCGTGCGGGGAACGTGGGGGCGTGGGGGATCAGCCTCATCTATCTGACGTACGGAGAGAGCATTGCGACCGACGCTTCGGGTAATCCCTTGCGTGCGTTCACGAGCTGGGAAGGCTCGCTTTCGGCCTCGTTCGCGATGAACCTCGCCGACAACCTCGGTGCGGGCGCATCGCTCAAGTTCATCCGCGTCGACCTCGCGCCGGCCGACGTCACCCAGGACCAAGTCGAAGGTGCCGGCACGAGCTTCGCCGCCGACCTCGGCCTGCTGTGGAAGATCCCGAGCCAGCGTTTGAATTTTGGACTGGCCGTCACCAACATGGGCCCGAACCTCGCCTTCATCGACCGCGAACAGAGCGATCCCTTGCCGACCACCGCGCGTGTGGGCACGGCGTGGACCGCCATCGCGGACGACGTCAGCAACTTGATCGTCACCGCCGACGTCGAGCAAAGCTTGGTGTGGCTGCTCGACGACGAAGTCGACACGCGCCGCAGCGAGATCTGGCACGCAGGTGTCGAGTATCGCTACGTGAACCTGCTCGCGGGCCGGTTTGGCTACGTCTACGACGACGATGGCGATTTCAACGATCCCACCTACGGGCTCGGTTTCATTTACAAGGACAAGTTGTCGCTCGATTATGCCAACGTCCCGCAGGCGGAAACGCTGGAGCGTGTCCACCGCTGGTCGTTGTACATCATGTTCTAGTCGCCTTGACCCCTGCGACCCCTGCGAAATGGCGGCGTGGCCTATGCCTCGAGCACGGCCCGTGTCGCTGGAGGTTTCGGATCGGCATGCATTCGATTTCCATGTCCTTCGCGCTGGTGCTGTGCGCCAGCGCATTCGTCGACGTCCACGCGGGCGTCTCTCGTTCCCCCGATGCGTTTCCGGCCACCGTCGCGCGCTACTCGAGCGGCGACGCAGCGGGTGGCACCACGACGTTTGCCGCGGCGGACCACGCGTACTACTTCCAAGCCGAGCCCGCGGTCGCCGAGCCGGCCAAGCCGCAGAGCTACTGGCCGGTGTTGTACTCCTTGCTGGTGCCCGGGCTGGGCGAGCTCACCATGGGCTATGAGAAGCGCGGCATCGCGCTGATGCTGTTGGAAGCAGCGGCGTGGACGGGCTACATCGTCAACCACGACGACGGCCTGGAGGAGCGCGAGGCGTACGAGGCGTTCGCCGACGAACATTGGGCCGAGCGCAAATTCATCGACGACCACCCGCTCATCTACCCGCTGGAAGACCAGACCCTGGAGTATCTGGAAGAGCAGGGCAGAGCGGTTTCCGGCAGCGGCGGCGATTGGTGGACGGGGTACATCCCCTGGGTCTCCAAGGAAGAAGACAAGCAGCACTACTACGAGAACATCGGCAAGTACGACTGGTTTGTGTCGGGATGGACCGACTACGATCCCACGCTCGATCCGCCGCTCGCAAAATCTCAATTGCGCGAGGAATACCGCGCCATGCGCGCCACCAGCAACGAATCGCTCGACGCCGCCAACGAATTCATCTGGGTGAGTGTGGCCGCGCGCGCGTTCTCGCTGGTCGAGACCGCGATCATCGTTCACAACCGCCGCGAAGACGCCGGGCAGGCCAGCATTGGGCACGACGCCCCGGTGGCGCTGCGGGCGCGCCCGCGCGGTCTCCAAGGCGGCGAGCTCGCGCTGGAGGTTCGCTTCAAATGAAACGTGCCGTTATCGCGATGACCCTGGTGTGCACGCTGGCGACCGCGGCGACGGCGGAACCGGTGAAGTTTTCGCTACGCGATGCCGCCTCCACACCGTCGGGGGCGAGTGCTGCCGCCAACGAGTGGAACTATCAAGACGAGGTGGCCACGTCGGAGGCCCCGCTTTCGCCCGGCAAGGCGGTCCTGTACTCGCTCCTCTTGCCGGGGCTGGGCGATTGGAAGCTGGGCAACAAGAACCGCGCCACCGTGTTCTTCGCGCTCGAAGGCTTGATTTGGGTTTCGTTCGCCACCTTCCATGTACAGGGCGGCGATTACGAAGAGGAATACCAAAACCTCGCGGCGCGCTTTGCCGGTGTCACCAGCACCGATCACTCGGACGATTTCTACGCCACCATTCGCGATTACGATTCGTCCGACGAGTACGAAGCCGACATCAAGAACGAAGGGCGCGATTACGACACCGGCAGTGAAGCGCTCGACCAGTATTTCCTCGAAAATCGCGTGGAGGACTACGAGCCGTGGATGTGGGCCTCCACCGAGCGGCGCTTGCAATATTCGGAAACTCGCTCCGCCAGCAAGACGGCGTACCGCCGCGCCGACTACATGATCGCGGCCGCCGCCGCCAACCGCGTGGTGAGCGCGGTGTTCGCGTACGCGGCCGCGCGTAGTGCCACCAAGCACGAGGTGGGGTTGGATCTCGACATCTCGCCGCGCGGTGACGTCGCCTTCGCGCTGACGAAGAGATTCTAGCTAATGGGCCGCAGGTTCGCTGCGGGTCCTGTCGTTTCGCCACCCCGCGGACGTCGTCCGCGGGAGCCGCGCGCCAACAACGTCCCATCGGCGCGCGGCCGTCTCAACGCCACCCGCAGCGAATCAAGTCTATGCACGTTGTCTTGATCATCATTTGCACGTTCGCAATGGCGTGTGCGTCGTCGCCGCCGCCCGCGGACGACACGCGCGCGCCGGATTCGACGGCAGCGGCACCGGCGCAGTCGCTGGAGCCGCTGTGGGCCATGCGCGCGTGTGAGCGCGCGAGTTTCGGCGAGCCGGTAGCGATTGCGCTCGACTTCGGCGGTACGGTGTACGTCGCGGATGCGTCGCCGCCGCGGGTGGTGTCGTACGCGCAAGAAACGCAGCGCTGCATCGAGTTTCAACCGCCCGACGATTCGCCCGCGTTTCGTCCTTCCGACGTGGCCGTGCGCGGGTTTTTCGTGTACGCGGTCGACGAGCCGGACCGAGCGCTGTTGCGCTGGGACGCGAGCGGCAGCTGGCGTGACGTGCTGGTGAACTTCGAAGATCTGGACACACCGGGCCGGCGCATCTCTCCCTTCGGTCTCGATGTCGACGCCTCCACCGGTCGAGTGGCGGTCACCGATGTCGAGAATCATCAGATTTTGGTGTTCGACACCTACCTCGACGTCGACGTGGCCTTCGGCCACTACGGCGCCCATCCGGGACAGCTGGACACGCCGCGGGGTGTTTCGTTTACCCCGCGTGGCGAGCTGTTGGTGGCCGACAGCCGCAACGCGCGCGTGCAGTTCTTTTCCGACGCGGGGACGTTTCGCCGCGCGATCCCGGACGGAAACGGGGCGTCGCCCATGCGCCAACCGCGCAACGCGGTGGCGGGCGAAGACGGCCGAGTGTGGGTGGCCGACCCGGCCGCGAGACACGTGTTCGAGTTTGCGCCCGACGGTGTGCTGACGCGCAGCATCGTGCCGCCGGGAAACGCACGCTTCGAGCCCACCGATGTCGCCGTCACGCGCAGCGGACGCCTCTACGTCACGGACGCCGCGACACAAACGTTGTACGCATTCGCCATCTCCCCGACCGAGGAGCCTTGATATCCGCCGGTCTTGCGTGCAGTTGTTTCCCCTGCTCGCCGTCTTGCTCGCTCTCGGTCTCGTCGCTCCCGCGGAGGCGCAACCGGCCGCGCCGAACACCACCGTCTACGATTTTTCCACCTGGGCCGCGGCGGCCGACACGCTGCGCGGCGTGACCGTGGGGCAGCGCGTGACGCTGCGCGCGCCCTTTATCGAAGCCACCAGCGTGCGCGTCGCGGTCGACGGTGTGGAGCTGGCGCGCGACGCGTATCAAATCAATCCGCACCTCGGTACGATTCGCTTCGTCGACGAGTTGGCACCCACCGCCGTGGTGGTGGTGAGCTACCGCCGTCGCCCATTCCTGCTCGCACCGGTGTATACGCTCCGGCCCACCGACGTGTCGCCGGCGGAGCCGGCCCCGCCCACCGGCGGCGATGGTACCCGCGAGATCGTGGTCCGTCCCGAGACCGAAACGGTCTCGACGAGCTTGGTGTTCGGCGGCACCAAGTCGGTGTCGTTTTCGACCGGAACCAACCAGGGCTCGCAGCTGGATCAATCGCTGGAAGCGACGGTGGAAGGAAAGCTCACGCCCACCATCTCGGTGCGCGCACTCTTGTCGGACAACAATCTGCCCATTCAGCCGGAAGGCAACACCGAGGAGCTCGAGTATTTCGACCGCGTGTTCGTGGAAGTGGAAGGTCCGCGCGCGCGTGCCGCAGTGGGGGACATCTCGCTCGACAACCGCACCTCCACGTTTTCCCCGCTGGTGCGGCAGCTGCGCGGCTTTTCCGGCGGCGCGTGGACAGCCCGTGGCCGCGCCAACGTCGCCGGTGCGCAAACCAAGGGCGAGTTTCGCAGCGTCACCTTTCGCGGCACCACGGGTCTGCAAGGGCCCTACGCCATTCTCTCGCCGGCGCGCACCACGCGCGAAGTGATCATCGCCGGCACCGAGCGCGTCTCGATCGACGGCTTACGCGCGGAGCGTGGTCCCAACCGCGACTACATCATCGACTACGACGCCGGCAACATCACCTTCACGCCGCGGCGCTTGATCACCAGTGACACCGAGATCGCCGTGGACTTCGAGGCGACGGCGGAGGAGTTTGGGCGCTCGACGCTCTTGGGCGGGGCCGAGCGGGTGCAGCTGGGCAAGGGTGTGGCCATGAGCGTTCTCTATGCGCGCGAAGCCGATGACACCGGCGACCCCAAGTCGACGTCGCTCTCCGACGACGACATCGCCGTGCTGCGCGCCGCCGGCGACGATCCGGACGAAGCGGTCACGGGTGGCGTCACGCCCGTCGACCCCGGCCAGGGAAATTACGTCCTGGTCCCCGCGGACTCGCTGGCGAGCACACCGGAGTTCTTTCGCTTCGACGAGCTGCTCGGCAATTTTCAGGTGTCGTTCGTCGAAGTGGCGACCAACACCGGCGACTATCGCCGCGCCGGTATTTCGTCACGCGGCACGCCCTACTTCGAGTTCGTGGGCGCGAACGCGGGGAGTTACGTGGTGGGCCGGCGTCTGCCGCTGCCGGCTTCGCTCGACGTCGCCACCGCGCGCATCGGACGCGAGACGGGGTCCCTCACCTTCGACGCGGAGTGGAACGTGAGCCAGCACGACGCCAACTTGTTTTCGTCGGCGGGCGACGGCGACAACGTCGGCAACGCCGGGCAGGCGCGCATCGGGCTCGAGCGCGGCGGCGACTGGCGCTTCGGCATCGCCGGGCTGGCGAGTGTCCTGGAGGAGCGCTTCGCGAGCTTCGACCGCACGCGCCCCGCGTTCTACTATCGCGACTGGAACCTGGAAGACGTGCCGCTGGTGGGGCGCGAGAGCACGCAAGAGGTGACGCTGAGCGCGGCGCGCACCACGTGGGGAACCCTGCGCACCACGGCCAGCCGGCTCGATCGCGACGACTTCGATGGCACCAAGTTGGAAGGCATCACTCTGCTGGGGCGCCTCGACGACCGGGGATTGTCGGCGCGCGCCTTTACCAGCGACACCGACGGCGAAGACAACGAGCGCACGCGCCGTCACGTGACCGCGGAGGCGTCGTACGGCGTGTGGAAGGTGGTCCCCGGTGTCACCGTGGGTGCCGAGCGGTATCGCAATGCGTTGGCCGCGGCACCCGATAGCGGCCGTGCCTATCTATTATATGGCGCACACCTGGCGAGCCGCGGCAACACCACCTTCGTGTGGCGTATCGACGGCGAAGAGCGCAACACCGAGGACGTCGATGCCGGAACCGACGAGTTCTTGGACACGCGCCGCGACGTGACGCTCTCCGGATCGCTGGGTTACCGCTCGAGCGGTGCCACCCGCGCCGACCTGCAAATCATCCATCGCCGCGAAGACAATCTCGTCGCCGGCGGCGAAAGCACCACCGACCTCGCGCGCCTCAAGGCGGGTAGCAACTGGGATCCCATCGGACTGCGCGCCGACGCCGACTACGAAGTGAGCCAGAACGACGCCGCCACCCTGCAGCGCTCGGTGGTGTTCGTGGGTGAAGGAAAGGGCGACTACAACGCCATCGGTGAGGAAGTCGGCAAGGGCAAGGGCAGCTACACCGTGGTGTTTCTCCCCACCACCGACACCACGCCGGTGCACACCGTGGGGTTCAACCTGCGTCTCGCGTGGAAGCCGTCGCAGCGCCACCGCGACGCGCGCGGGTTCGGCAGCTGGATCTTGCGCAACGTTTCGGTCGACCAAACCCTCGGCGTACGCGAAGAGTCGACGTATGAGCCGGCGTGGAAAGTTTATTTCATGCTGCCGGAAGCACTGCAGCGTAACGACGCCACCGTGTTCGGAACTACTACCTTCCGCCAAGACTGGTCGCTGCTCGACGGCTACCCCAACGTGTCGCTCACCGTGCGCTACCTGCGCGAAGACCGCGAGGACAACCGCTTCGAAGGTGTGCACGAAAGTGCGCAAGTGGGCGAAAAAGCGGTGCGCTTGTCGCGCTCGCTGTCGGCGGTGCTGACGGCGGTGGCCGAAGGCGGCCTGCGCACCGAGAGCCGCGGCGGCGAAGGGATTCCCGGCGGGACCGGCAGCCGCTACGACGTGGAAGAATGGTTCGCCTTGCTGGGCGCGGGCATCGTGCTGGCACCCGGCGCCAACCTCGACGTCGACGTACGTGGTGCGACGTTGCACGACGAAGAATCGAGCGCCGAGCAGCGCACGCTCAAGGTGACACCGCGCGTGGTGTGGCGTATCGCCGACCAGCTGAACCTCTTCGGCACCTACGAGCTGGCGGAAGTCGTCGATCAAAACCAGGTGCTCGTCAAACCCATCGTGTACGCCCGTGAAGGCACCTCGCAGCGCTGGAGCATCACCCCCAACCTGCGCATCTCGAAGGTGATCGGTATTTTCGCCACCTATTCCGGTCGCAACGAGCGCGTGTTCACCGGAAACCGCGTGGTCGAGCACGAGTTCCGGTTGGAAACGAGGGCATACTTCTGATGCGGCACCGACTCTGCATGTGGATAACACTCGCGGTGCTGGTTGCGGGCGCGCGCGCGAGCACGGCCGCGGAGGCGCGCGCCAAGCAAGTCCCGCTGCGCATGCTGGGGACGCACGTGCTGCCGGGCGAGCGTGCCGCGGCCCTGTTGCGGGACAACAAATTTCCCGATGCGGGTGCCATCCGCGCGCTGCAGGAGGCGTACCTCGCGGAAGGATTCATGTTTGCTGCGGTGCGCGTGACCCAGGAGGCGGATTCGTCGTACACCGTCGTGGTCGAGGAAGGCGAGCGCGCACGCGTGGGCAGTGCGGTGGCGAAGGGGACGCGCGTGCGCAGCGAAGCCGACGTGCTGCGCGCCCTCGGGTTGGAGCGCGGAAGCGAGTTTCAGCCCAAGCAGCTGGCACGCCACATCGAGTCGCTCCTCGCCGACTACGACGACGACGGCTATCCCTTCGCACAGATGTGGATCGACAGCCTCGGGCTCGACAGCGAGCAGCGCCTCGTCAACATCGCCCTGACGGTGGTGGAAGGCGAGCCGCGTGCCATTTCTTCGGTCGTCGTGGAAGGGCTGCAAAAGACGCGGCCGGCGCTGGCGCAGCGCATCGCCGGCATCGAGGCAGGTACCGCGTATCGCGCGCAAGCGCTCGAAGACGCCTACTTGCGCATGGTGGCCAGCGGGGTGTTCACCGACGTCGCATATCCCACCGTGCGCCTCGCGGCGGACGGTCGCGGCGTGGATGCGGTAATCACGGTCGACGAGCCCAAGCGCTCGCACAGCTTCGCCGCGGCACTCGGCTACGCCTCCGGCGATGCCACGCGCGACCGCGTGTTGTCGGGGTTAGCACAGCTCGAGCTCAACAACGTCGGCGGCACCTTGAAAGACTTCGGGGCGTCGTGGAACAACGATGGGGCGGGACGCAGTCAGACGCGCGTCGCGTACCGCGATCGCCTCTTCTTCGGGCGCCGCTTGGCGTTCGGCGTCAAGCTCGAGCAGACCGGCCAGGACACCGTGTACACGTCGCAGTCGGCGGCGATCGAAGCGGAGCGCAGCGTGGGGCGCATCGCCGGCATGCTGACCAACGTCTCCATCGGCGTAGCCGGCGACCGCAACGTGTTCTCGATCGGCGATCTCGTTCGTTCGACGCGCGTCCGCGGCCGGGCGGGTGTAGGGGCACTCGTCGGCAGCGAGCGCCGCGCTGCTTTTGCGCGTTGGAACGTCTCGGCCACGCTGGCGGAAAAGAACATCAGCTATCGCGAAGGCTCCACCGGCCCGGGCGACGTGTCGCAATGGATATACGATACGCGCCTCGAGCTGTTGGTGCCGGCGTTCTGGTCGCTCTATTACAGCTTCGATGGCCTCGCGCAAACCCTGGAGAGCGACGAAGCCGTCGTACCACTGCCCGAGCAGTTCTACGTCGGCGGCGCGCGCACCGTGCGCGGCTACCGCGAGGATCAGTTCCACGGGCGCCGCGTGGCGTACGCGCGCAATGAATTGCGCTTGGGCCGCACGCCGCGCGAAGGCTTCTACGTGTTCACCGACGCCGGCTATGTCTTGCAACCCACCACAACCAGCGACGGGCTGCCCTCGGACGACGCGATCGGGCTCTTGGGCTACGGCTTCGGGGTACGCAGCGCCTCGCCATTGGGGCGCATCGATTTGTCCTTCGCGGTGTCGGACGACTTGTCGTTGGAGCAGACTAAAGTTCACGTGCTTTTGGAGCAGAACTTCTAATTCCTCTTCGTGGGCTCGCGTCGAGGGTTCCCCTCCTCACGGTCCTCGCGCGAAGAGCGCAATAAGGTGCTGTATCGCGCTGCGAAATGTTCGTCGGGGAATCCCTCGACGCTCGCCCTATTTCATGGTCCTATGCTAGGATAGCGCTCCGATGCCATCTCTCGTGCTTGACGGACAGAGTTTGACCCTGGCCCAAATCGACGGCTTCCTCCAGGGGAAGACGGACGTTTCGGTGGCACCCGATGCGCTCGCGCGCGTGCGCGCGTGTGCCGCGTTCTGCGAGCATTTGGCGGAGAGCGACGAGCCGCACTACGGCATCAATACCGGCTTTGGGCGCTTTGCGCGCACGCGGATTCCGCCCGAGGATGCACGCGCGTTACAGCTCAATTTGGTACGCAGCCATGCCACGGGGATGGGAGACCCGCTCGACGACGAGTTGGTGCGTCTCATGATGGTGTTGCGCGCCAACTCGCTCGTGATTGGAAACTCGGGCGTGTCGGAAGCCGTCGTGGCGCTGTTGGTCGGCATGGTGAACGCGGGCGTGGTACCGGTGGTGCCGTGTTACGGTTCGGTGGGGGCGAGTGGGGATCTCTCACCGCTGGCGCACATCTCGTTGGCGTTGATCGGCGAAGGCGACGTGCACCATCGCGGCCGCACGCTGCCGGCGCGCGAGGCACTGCGCACCGCCGGGCTCGAGCCGGTGGTGCTGCGGCCCAAAGAAGGCCTAGCCCTCATCAACGGCACCCAGCTCATGGCGGCGTCGGCCGCGCGCGACGTGCTGCGCACGCGGCGCTTGCTGAAGACGGCCATGGCGGCGGCGGCGCTCACGATCGAAGCCTACCAGGCGACCGACCGTGTGTTCGATGCGCGTTTGCACGCGGTGAAACGGCATCCGGGTCAGCGCCGCGTCGCGGCGGGTTTCCGCAAACTCGTCGCGGGGAGCGAAGTGGTCGCGTCGCACAAGGATTGCGACCGTGTGCAAGACCCTTACTCATTCCGCTGCGCGCCGCAGGTGTTGGGGGCGGTCACGGACACGCTGGCGTGGGTGGATGCGTGGACGGAGCGCGAGATCAACTCGGTCACCGACAATCCGATTGTTTTTCCGCAAGATGGCGACGTGCTCTCGGGCGGCAACTTTCACGGCGAACACATGGCGCTGGCACTCGACGCACTGGCGATCGCGGCGGCGGAAATTGCTTCGCTCGCCGAGCGGCGCGTCGATCGTTTGATGGACGGCGACGGCGAGCGCGTGCCGCGCTGCTTGATCCCCGATCCGGGGCTGAACTCGGGTTTCATGATTGCGCAGTACCTGGCGGCGGCACTGGTGAGCGAGAACAAGGTGCACGCCCATCCGGCGGCGGTCGATACCATTCCCACGTCGATGGGATTCGAAGACCACAACAGCATGGGCAGCATTGGTGCCCTCAAGCTGGCGCGGGTGTTGGCCAATGTCGGCAGGGTAATTTCCATCGAGCTCTTGTGTGGCGCGCAGGCGCTCGACTTCCACGCACCGCGCGCGCCCGGACGGGGAACGAGTGCCGCGCACGCAACCGTGCGCGAATCGGTTGCGTTCATCGAGCGTGACGAATCGCTCACACCGCACCTCGCGGCGTTGGAGAAGCGCGTGGTGTCGGGTGAGATCCTCGCGCGCGTGGAAAAAGCGGTGGGGGATCTGTTGCCGGCGATGGAGGACGAGTCATCGTGAGCGTCGCCAAGAACGAATTCATTCCGGGAAACATCCGCGCGCCGCGTGGGAAACAGCGCTCGTGCCGCGGCTGGGCGCAGGAAGCCGCACTGCGCATGTTGTGCAACAACCTCGACAACGAGGTGGCGGAAGACCCGAAAAATCTCGTGGTGTACGGCGGGCGCGGCAAAGCGGCGCGCAATTGGGACTGCTTTCACGCCATCGTGCGCGAGCTGCGGCGCTTGGGCGACGACGAAACCTTGTTGGTGCAATCGGGCAAGCCGGTGGCGGTGTTTCCCACCCATCCGGGTGCGCCGCGCGTGCTGATCTCGAACTCGATGTTGGTCCCCAAGTGGGCGACGTGGGAGCACTTCTGGGAGTTGGAGTCGAAGGGCCTGGCGATGTACGGCCAGATGACGGCGGGCAGCTGGATGTACATCGGCACGCAAGGCATCCTGCAGGGCACGTTCGAAACGTTTGCGGCGTGCGCGCAGGCAGAATTTGCGAGCTCGCTCGCCGGCAAGCTGGTGCTGACGGGAGGACTGGGCGGAATGGGTGGCGCGCAGCCGCTCGCGGTGACGATGAACGACGGGGTGGTGATCGCGGTGGACGTCGATCCGTCGCGCATTCAGAAACGGCTCGACACGCGCTACCTCGACGTACGCTGCGACTCGGTGGATGATGCGGTGACGCAAGCGCTAGCGGCGAAGCGGGCCAGGAAGCCGCTGTCAATTGGCCTGGTCGGCAATGCGGCCGATGTCTTTCCCGCGCTTCTGAAGCGCGGGATAGAGATCGATGTGGTCACCGATCAAACCTCGGCGCACGATCCCTTGAACGGCTACGTGCCGCAAGGATTGGATGTCGCGCAAGCGGCGGAGCTGCGCAAACGCGACCCTCACGGCTACATCGCGCGCGCGCTGAAATCCATGGCCACGCACGTGGAGGCTATGGTGGGGTTCCAACGCGCGGGTGCCGCCGTGTTCGATTACGGCAACAATCTTCGCGGGCAAGCGCAAGCCGCGGGGTATAAAGACGCCTTCGCGTTCCCGGGCTTCGTGCCGGCCTACATCCGCCCGTTGTTCTGCGAGGGCTACGGCCCGTTTCGCTGGATCGCACTCTCCGGCGACGCGCGCGACATCGCCGCCACGGACGATCTCATTCTGGAATTGTTTCCCGACAAGCCGGCGTTGTCGCGCTGGATCGGCATGGCGCGCGAGCGCGTGCACTTCCAGGGCCTCCCGGCGCGCATTTGCTGGTTGAAATGCGGCGAGCGCGCGCGCTTTGGAGAACGCTTGAACGACTTGGTGGCGAAAGGCAAGGTGAGCGCACCGGTCGTCATCGGCCGCGACCACCTCGACAGCGGTTCGGTCGCCAGCCCGTATCGCGAAACCGAAGCGATGCGCGACGGCAGCGACGCGGTCGCGGACTGGCCCATCTTGAACGCGCTCTTGAATGCGGTGAACGGCGCCGCATGGGTGTCAGTGCATCAGGGCGGCGGTGTCGGAATGGGGCTCTCGATCCACGCCGGACTCGCGGTGGTGGTCGACGGTACCGAAGAGGCGCGCGCGAAAGCGGTGCGCTGCTTGAGCGGCGATCCCGGAATGGGTGTGGCACGCCACGTCGATGCCGGATATCCGGAAGCCGTGCGCGCGGCCACGCGCGACGGCATCCGGATCCCGATGAACGAGTCGTAATCTCCCAATGTCGCAACGACTCACTGCTGACTTGATCGTCACCGGCGCTGCCCAGCTGGTGACGATGGCCAAGTCGGAGCGGGTGCCCCGCATCGGCCCTGAGCTGCGCGAACTCTCGATAGTCCGCGACGGCTCATTCGCCGTCGCCAACGGCCGCATCATCGCAGTCGGTTCGCGTGATCATGTTTTCGCCGCCGTGAGTGCTTCGGCGCAGACGCGAAAGCTGGACGTCGCTGGGGGGGTGATCATCCCCGGCTTTGTCGACTGCCACACCCATACCGTTTTTGCCGAGTACCGGCTGGACGAGTACGAGTGGCGCGTGGCCGGCACGCCCTATGCCGAGATCGCGGCGCGCGGCGGCGGCATCGCAAAAAGCGTCGAGCACCTGCGCGCGACGCCGCAATCCACCCTCCTAGAGCGTACCCGCCAAAGGGTTTACAGCGCCATCCGGCACGGCACAACAACCATCGAAATAAAGAGCGGTTACGGTCTCTCCTTAGAGCACGAGCTGAAGCAGCTGCGAGTGGTCCGGCAGCTCCGCGACGAGCTTCCTATCCAGGTTGTAGCCACTTTCCTCGGCGCCCACGCAATTCCACCCGAAGCGCGCTCGGATAGGGAGGGGTACGTCCAGGCGCTGATTCACGAAATGATCCCCGCTGTGGCCGCGGAAGGCCTGGCGGAGTTCAACGACGTCTTCTGCGAAGTGGGGGCGTTCTCTAGGGAAGAAACGGAACGAATCTTGCGGTCCGGGCAGCGGGCTGGACTGAAGGCCAGGATACACGCCGACGAATTGACCGATACCGGTGGCGCCGAGCTTGCCGCCACCGTCGGCGCGGTCTCGGCCGACCACCTCAAGAAAACGAACGACCAGGGAATCGACCGCATGGCGAAAGCGGGAGTGTTCGGGGTGTTGCTGCCGGGGACGAGCTTCGGCCTGCCCTCGCTCGACTTTGCGCCCGCGCTCAAGATGGTCGAAGCCGGCGTGCGCTTGGCGCTTGCGTCCGACTTCAATCCCGGCAGTTCGACCTCCGAGTCGATGCCGATGATGACGTCGATCGCGTGCTCGCACATGCGCCTTTCGCCCGCGGAAGCGCTGTCGATGGCGACGTACAACCCGGCGTTCGTGCTCGGACGCGAGAACGAGGTGGGCAGCATCGAGATCGGCAAGCGTGCCGACTTTCTCGTGCTCGATGGGCAGGACTATCGCGAGGTCATGAACCACTTCGGCGTGAATCCGGTAGCACGGGTATTCGTGTCCGGCCGCGAGTGGGATAGAACAGAGCGACACCGTGAGTAAAGCAGCGAACATTCGCAAGAAAGCACTCGATCTCGTGCGCCAGCAGGACTGGGCGAACGCGATCAAGGAGTACCGGCGCCTGGTCGAAATCGACCAGAACAATCCGAACGTTCACAACGAGCTCGCCGACCTCTACCTCCGTACCAACCAAAAGAACGAAGCGTTCGACGCGTTCATGCGCGCGATCGACGAATACACGCGCGTCGGCCTGTACAACAACGCCGTCGCGGTGTGCAAGAAAGTACTGCGCATTCTGCCCAACCGCAGCGAAGTCCTGAGCAAGCTCGGTCTGATTCGTATGAAGCAGGGCCTCGCCAAGGAGGCCGAGTCGTACTACATCTCGTTTTTGGAGCGCGCCGCGGGCGGCACCTTCGACCCGCAGACGTTCCAGAAGCTCGCGCTGGCGATTGCCGGTGAGATGGCGGTGTCGACGCTGGTCATGCAGCGGCTCGCGCAATGCTTGCTCGGCTACAAGCTCAACGACGACGCGGCCGAGGTGTTGATCAAGCTCTACCAGCTGCAAGAACGGAATGGTGACACGAGCGGCTGCGAGGATACGCGCGCGCTCGTGACCAAGCTCGGTGTGGTGGCAAAGCTCGATGCAGTGGCGGGGAAGTCACCCGTCGACCGCACCGTCGTCACCGAGGACAATCTGTGGACCAAGACGCACAGCGAAGGCGAGCGCCTCGCCGGTATGGAGTCCACGCCCCGCTTCACGCCCCCCTCGCCAGCCCAGCCCACGCCCCCGGCGCCGGAGGCCGCCCCCGTATCGGACGGACCCTCCGAGCGCGATCAATGGCTCCTGCGACTCGCCCGCGGTGTCGGCGGAAGCGCCAAGCCCAAGACGGCCGCCGCCCCCGCCGCACAAACGACGTCGACCAGTGCGGTCGGTGTGGAAGAACCGAAGCCGTCGGCACCGGCTGCGACGGCGGCACCCGAGTCCGTCGTCATTGCGGGTGAAGCACCCGCCGACGTCGTCATCGGCGACGACCCGATGCCGGATATTCCCGCAACACCGGAACCCGAGGCCATCGAAGAGGTCGCTCCGCCGCAGCCGTCGCGCACCACCGCACCATCGAAGGACGGCATGCAGATCTCCGCGTTGATCGACGACGCCTCCGCGGCCGGCGACGAAGAAGACTACCGCAGCCACTACGATCTCGGCATGGCGTACATCGAGATGGAGCTACTGTCGGAAGCGATTCGCGAGTATCAGATGGCGTCCAAGTCACCGCAGTTCCAGGTGAAGTGTCTCGAGATGATCGGGTTGTGCTTCTTGAAGCAGAACCAACCGCAGCTCGCCATTCGCCAATTGAGCAAAGGGCTTTCGCTCATCGGCGGCGACGGCGACGAGTCGATGGGCATCAAGTACAACCTCGGGTTGGCGTACGAAATGACCGGCGACTTGGACAACGCGCGCCACCACTTCGAGGACGTGTATGTCGTCGACGTCACCTTCCGCGACGTCGCCGAGAAAATCCGCAAGCTGTCGGGCTAGCCCCTAGAACCTGCGGGCCCCTGCCATATTCCGCCCATTCGGCAGCACTTTGCTATTTACCGGGCCGCACCGCGGCCCGTAACCTGAATGCGTACCGCCGACCCCGGGGTGCAGTGCACGGCGGTGGTAAGGCATGCGCGTTCGTTTCGTCGGCATGGTTGTAGTGGCTGCCGCGGTCGCATGGACGCCGCAAACCCCGCACGCGGGTGAGGAGAGTGCTGCTTCCACCGACCCCGGGCGTTGCGGCGCATGGCGAACGCTGGGAGACGAGTCCCTTCCCACCGCCATCGCGACGCGGCCCGACCCGCCGTATTCCATCGCGTCCACCCACTTCATCGTCCACTATGGTTCGCCTGCGCTCGACGGTTACGCCGGCGACGTGATCGACGCCGCGGAGTATTCATACCGTGTACTGGTCGACACACTGGCGCACACTGCACCACCCCCGGACGGAACGGCGGGCGGCGACGACCGTATCGACATCTACTTGCGAACGTCGCTCGAGATCGGTGGTGCCTGGGGAACCACGGTGCCCGACGCGCGCTTCGGGCTGCCGTATTTCAACTCGTACACGTCGTGGATCGAGCTCGCGGACGATCTTCCGTTCGAGCGTCTCATCACCGTTACCGCGCACGAGGTGTATCACGTGGTGCAGGTCGGCTACGACCGCCACGAGACGCTGAGTATTCTGGAAATGTTCTCGACGTGGTTCGAGAACCGCGCCTACGACGCCATCAACTCGCACTATCTTTTTTTGCCGCAGTTTTTTCGCCGCACCGACCGCGCCCTGTTCGAGCAGCACTACACCAATGTGACGTGGGCCATCTTTCTCACCGAGCGCTACGGCGACGGCATCATGCGCGCCACACTCGAACGCTGCGGACAGACGCCGGGGCCCAACCCGCGCGGTGCGTTCGAGGGGGTGCTGCAGTCCATGGTCGGGACCACACTGCTCGACGAGTTCGTCGAGTTCGGCACCTGGAATTTCTTCGTTAGCCGGCGCGACGACGGCGCGCACTATTCGGAAGGGCGTCACTACCCGGCGCTGCGCTGCCAGGTGCGCAGCGATTGCTATCCGGTGATCGGTTTCGACCCCGACCATCCGCCGCGCGACCTGGCCGCCAACTATTTCCTCTTCGACGGCAACGGCCACCGCGGCCGCTTGTGGGTGCGTGTGGAGCCCGAGCCGCAGGCGACGGCGTTTCTCACCGTGATTCGCTTTCGCGGCGGCGAGCGCGAGCGCACGGTGACGCATTACGACTTCGGTGCGGCTCCCGACTCGTTCGTGGTCGAGGATTGGCCGCACTGCGACTCGCTGCTCGTGATCTATCAAGTCGACCGGGGATTGCCGGACGGGAACCGCATCGTGGTGACGGCGCGGCTCGAGCCCGAACCCCAGCCGGTTACTCCTTGGACGCTGGTGCTCGACAAGGACGGCTGCCGCAACCCGTTCGACGGCGACCGGGACGAATTTACGCGCCGTGACGGAGAGGAGTCGCCCATCGCGACGGCACTCGCCGCGGCGGGTGCCAATCCCTTCGTTACCGACGCCCTTCCGTTCGATCTATCGCAATGCCGCGCGGTGTTCGTGGCGGGCGGGTTTGGCGAGGACGGTGTGACACTCACGCGCGACGACATGGCAGCCCTGTCGCATTACCTGGACGACGGCGGCGACATCTATTTGGAAAGCGCGCGACTGGGCGCGTGGGTGGACTCGTCGCTCGCGAAAGGCAGCTACGACTTGCCGGCGTTTTGGTCCATGTTCGGCGCTGCGTTCGAAGCCGGTGCCGATTCGGCCAACGTCGCGTCGTGGCGCAGCGAGGGAACGCCGCGTCGCCACCAATTCGCGTACGATCCGGGCGAACCCGACTACCGCGTGGGCGAGCTGCGAACCATCGACTCGGCACCGTTGGTGCGCGACGACCGCGACCGCGTGCGCGCCACGGTGCGAGTGAAAGGGGAGTCGGTGCGGATCGTGAACACCGTCCTCTTGGGCGGATCGACGGGGGCCGCGGGCTCGACGCGCGCTGCATTCATCGCCGACGTGCTCGCGATGTTCGACGACGCGGTCGTACCCGTGCCGCCGCCCCCGGCAGCGCTCCGCCTCGCCGCCGTTTTTCCCAACCCGGCCAAGGACTCGGCCGAATTGACCATCGACGCACCGGCCGACGGGCCCGCGTCGATCACGGTCTACGACGTGGCCGGGCGGCGTGTCTCGCAAACCACGGCCACACTCGTGGCGGGGCGCAACGCCGTGCGGGTGGCCACCCCGCGCGCGTCCGGCGTGTATTTTCTGGGGATCGAATCCGCCGGTGTGCTCGCGCGCGGGCGCTTCCTCGTAATTCGTTGACGGTTGGAGCGTTCGCTTATAGCATCGCGCGAACTGAAACGCGCGCGGGCGCGGTTCGATACGCGATGAAACGGACCCGGCTATTTCTGCTCGCCAGTTTGCTGGTCGCGATGATTTACGCGACCGGTGCCGCGCTTGCCGGCGTTCCCAATATCGAGCTCATCACCGCGCTCACGTTCCTCTCCGGCTACCTGCTCGGCCCCGCATTGGGTGCACTGGTGGGTGCGGCCGGCATGGGCGCCCATTCGCTCTTCAATCCGCTCGGCGCGGTCGCACCGCCGGTGTGGTTCGTGCAGATGGCGGCGTTCGCGCTCATCGGGTTCGCGGGTGGGGTGTGGGGGCCGAGGATTGCGCGGATGCGCGTTACGCCCGCCGCCGTCGCCAGCGCGGCCTTGGGTGCGCTCCTGGTTTTCATCTATCAAGTCGCGGTCAACGTGGTGGCGTTCTATACCTTCACGAGCGACGTCGACGTGTGGGTCTACGTGTGGGGTGGGATTGCCTTCGCCGCGGTGCAACTCGTGTGGAACGGGGTGGTGTTCGGTGTGGCGGTCCCACCCATGCTGCGGGTACTCGCGCGCCAGCGCCGGCAGTTGCACGGCGTGGACGTGCCCCCACCCGTCGACGCGGGGCACCAGCCATGACGCGGCTCGTGGCCGTAACCATGCTCGCCTGTCTCGCGCTTGTGCCCGCGGCGTTCGCGCAAGCGCCCGACTCCACGCGCGCAGCCGCACCGGTGGCACCGCGCGACTCGACGCAAGCGCGCCCGAGCCGTTCAGTGGCCGACTCGCTGCGCATGCGTGCCGCCGCCAACCAGGCGCCCAGCTTCACCGGCGACGCGATGGACCGCGTGATGCGCGGCGCATACCTGCGGCGCCACGCGTTCTCGCTCGATCATTTCCTCGAGTTCGAGCCCGGCGGTTTCGTGGTACGGCGCGGCCCGATCGGCAACGACGCATCCTACTCGCGCTGGGGAATCGGCCGCGGACGCGCACTCTTGCGCCTGAACGGTATCACCCTCAACGATCCGCAGAACGACATCGCACCGCTGGTGCACACGCCCACCAGCGGGCTGGGGATGATGTCGATGGCGCGCGCGACGGGTGTCCCGTGGATCGAAGGCATTCTCGACATCGATGAAACGCCGGCACCGTTGGGACGGCCCAGCACCTTCGTGGAGCTGTCCAAGGGCGACAATGCGGTGCGCCAGCGGCGCGTGCGCTTTTCCTCCGAGGCGTCGACCATCGGCGTCGACCTGGCGTACGACGAAGTGCTGAACAACGGCTACGACTTCGACGCGTCCGATCAAATCCCGTACGTCGTCGACTACGGACGCGCGCGCTCGCGTAATTCGACCATCGTGCTGCGCGGCAATCCCGACGAAGAAACGCGCTTCGACGCCGGCGTGCGCAACTTCACCAGCAGCACGCAGGGCGATCTCACCAGCAATGCGACCGAAGGCCGCAAGAACGGGCACGTGCTGTGGGTGGGCGCGGGCCTGGCCGACACCCGCCTCGTCTTGTACAACCGCGGGATTTCCTCCAGCGCTCCCGACTCATCGACCGAAAGCGAGAGCGTGGGTGGCTTCGCGGAGTGGTCGGCGGGGAGGCAATCGAGCGTGGCGCTGCGCGCCGGTGTCGAGCGCACCGACGCCTTTCAAGATGTCGGGCCGTCAACCAACGACAACGTGGTGCGCGCCAGCGGCAGCGTCGACGCCGTGCTGCGCTCGGGCGAGCACCGGCGACTCACCGCTAGCGGCCGCGTGGCCGGCGACGAGCGCACCCCGTTCGCGTGGGGTGCGAGCATCGGCGCCGAGCTCGGAGGCGAGACCACCGGCATCGGTCTGTTGGCGGCGCGCTCGTTTCGTCTGCCGAACTTCGGCGAGCGCTTCTTGCCCGCGCACGTGCGCGACGGAGTCGCACTCGCCGGCAACCCCGAGCTCGACCCCGAGGTGGCGTGGGAAGCGACGGGCGATTGGCACCTGCGACTCGGTCGCGCCGTCAATCGCGTGCGCGCGTCCTGGATCCGCGCGGAATCGGCCATCGCGTTTCGGCCGCGCGCCGGTGAGCCCGACAGTGTGCGCGTCGCCGGCAATGCCGAGGGTGCAGCCCGCATGCTGTTCCTCGAGGAGCGGGTGAGCGGCGATTGGAAGCTCGCCGGCATTCGCGTCCTCGCGGACGCGGCCGGCATGTACTCGACCGGCGACCGCGCCGACGCTTTCGCGTCGGTGCCCAAATTTCAAGTCAACGGCTCGCTCTTGTTCGGGCGCGATTTTTTCGATGAGACCAGTGCCGTGTTCCTGGGCGCGAGTGTTCTCGCCGCCGACGAGCGCGTCGACTACGACGGCACCCTCTTGCCGTCCTTCACCGTCTTGAATCTCATGCTCGAGGCGCGTCTGCTCGACGCGCGCATGTATTTGCAATACCTCAATGTGCTCGACGAGCAATACCGCACCCAGGGCGATTACTTGATGACGCCGAGTACCTTCGTGTACGGTATCGAATGGACGTTGTTCAACTGATGCGCGGGCGTGGGATAGGGAGGGGTGGATGCGGCGGATGGTGGGGGCGGCGATTCTCGTGGTCGGTTTGGGCAGCGTCACCGTCCTGCGTTGGCGTAGCGAGCCGCCGCACCCACCGGCCGTCGTTTCCTCCCGTCCTATTATTGATAGCGCCGCCGACGTCAGGGGCGCGGTTTCACCGCCCGATTCGGCACGTGCGTCGCGGCCCGTTCCCATCACCCGACTTTCCGACCCGCTCGCATTTCTCTCCACCGCTGGTGCCGATTCGCTCGACCTACTCCCGGGTGTCGGTCCAGTTCTAGCCGCTCGCCTCATTGCCGCGCGCGAGGCGCAGGGTGCCTTTCGTTCCTGGGACGATGTCGACCGCGTGCGCGGCATCGGTCCGAAAACCATCGAACGCCTGCAAGCACTCGCATCCCACTAGGCACATTCTGCGCAGTCGCCCGCATTTTGCAAATCCCACTGCACAACGCGCGGCCAAATCAAGCCACATACGGGCCGTTTGCTGTCATTTGACAAGCGCGCTCGGCGCGGGTGTCACGGAGACGGGGGCCCCGTGGTCGACAGCACCACGGGGTGGCGACGTGACAGGCCCTGCGCCGACGCGCTTGCTTGTTGGGCGGCGATGGGCACGTTAATTGCGGAATGGCGCGCGAGTTGGGCAGGTTCTAACCACTTTTGAACGCATTCGCTCCGTCGATTTCACAGCACCCCGCGGGGGTGCGGGGATCGACTTTCGGTTTCGGACGGGAGGGCACTCTTTGAGAGATCGCATTGCCCAGAAGCTCGTCGAGTCCTCGCTCATTAGCCAGGACCAGCTCGCGCGCGCCATCGAGTCCCAACAGTCCAGCGGCGGAACGCTCTCTTACAACCTCGTGAAGACCGGCGCCATCTCGGAGATGGCGTTCGCGGAATTCATGGGGCAGGTCTACAACGTGCCCGCGGTCGACCTCGATGCCATCGCCATCGACCCCAACGCCGTCGATCTGATTCCGTCCGACGTCGCCACCAAGTTCCAGGTGGTCCCGCTCAAGCGCGACGGCCGCACGCTCACACTCGCGATGGCGAATCCCGACAACATTTTCGCCATCGACGACATCAAGTTCATCACCGGTTTCGACGTGCGTCCCGTGGTCGCCACCGAAACCGCCATCAAGCGCACCATCGACCGCATGTACGACTCGGCTGACTCGCTCGCCACCATCATGGGCGAGATCGAGGAAGACTTCGAGATCGTCGAAGACGCGATCGATGACGCAGAGATCGCTTCCGCCGCCGCGGCCGCGGCCGCGGACGCGCCTGTCGTCAAGCTGGTGAACAGCCTCATCTCCGACGCCGTCGCGCGCGGAGCCTCCGATATTCACATTGAGCCGTACGAGAAGCAGGTGCGCGTGCGCTTCCGCATCGACGGCATGCTGCACGAAATGATGTCGCCGCCGTTCAAGATGAAGAACGCGATCATATCGCGCTTGAAGATCATGGCCGAGCTCGACATTGCCGAAAAGCGCGTCCCCCAGGACGGACGCATCAAGATCAAGATGCACGGCAAGCCCATCGACCTGCGCGTCAGCACGCTTCCGACCATTTTTGGCGAGAAGGTCGTGATGCGTATTCTCGACCAAAGCAACCTGCAGATCGATCTCGCGCGCCTCGGCTTTCACCCCAGCGCGCTCGCTCGCTTCTTGAATGCGATCGAAAGCCCGTACGGGATGGTGCTGGTCACCGGCCCCACCGGCTCGGGTAAGTCGACCACCCTGTACAGCGCCCTGCAGAAGATCAACAAGATCCATTCGAACATCATGACCGCGGAAGATCCGGTCGAGTACAACATCGGCGGGATCAACCAGGTCAACGTGCAGGACGAAATCGGCCTGTCGTTCGCGGCGGCGCTGCGCGCCTTCCTGCGTCAGGACCCCAACATCATCATGGTGGGTGAGATTCGAGACTTGGACACGGCATCCATCGCCACCAAGGCTGCTCTTACCGGTCACTTGGTATTGAGCACGCTGCACACCAACGACGCGGCCAGCTCCATCAACCGTTTGGTCGATATGGGTATCGAGCCGTTTCTGGTGTCGAGCTCGGTCCTGCTCATCATTGCGCAGCGACTGGTGCGCCGCCTGTGCGAAAAGTGCAAGAAGCGCACATCGATCCATCCAGAAGTGCTGCGCGAGCTGGGCATCATGGACGACGCCGACTCGCTCATGCTGATGGAAGCCAAGGGCTGTCCGGTGTGCAATGACACGGGTTACAAGGGCCGCGTGGGCGTCTACGAAGTCATGGAGATTTCGCCGACCCTGCGCGAGATGATCGTCGACCGCGCGTCCAACGCGGAGATCAAGGCCGTGGCCATCAAGGAAGGCATGCTCACGCTGCGCATGGACGGTTTGGAGAAGTTCAAGACCGGCATGACGTCTCTGGAAGAGATTCTGCGCGAGACAGCCAACCATTAGTGGCGACGGAATACACGGACGAGGAGCGTTGAACGACCATGATTAACCTTCGTGATTTGCTGCAAGAGATGATCGAAAAGGGTGCGTCCGACTTGCACCTGACCGCGGGGCTGCCGCCCATGGTTCGCGTCGACGGGGAGGTCCTGCCGACCGACCGGGAGGCGTTGACGCCGGAACAGGTGCAGGCGTTGGCGTACAGCGTCTTGAACGAAGAGCAGCAAAAGCGCTTCGAGTCCGTCAAGGAGCTCGACTTCTCCTTCGGTGTCAAGGGCATGAGCCGTTTCCGCGGCAACGCCTATTTGCAGCGCGGCTGCGTGGGCCTCGCCATCCGCCAGATTCCGTACGAGATTCGCTCCTTCCGTGACCTGGGGCTGCCCAACGTGATGGAAGGATTGGCCAAGAAGCAGCAGGGGTTGATCTTGGTTACCGGTGCCACCGGCAGCGGTAAGTCGACCACGCTCGCCAGCATCATCGACAAGATCAACAGTGAGCGTCGCCGTCACATCGTGACGATCGAGGATCCTGTCGAATATATCCACCAGCACAAGAAGTGCATCGTCAACCAGCGCGAGGTGAAGGCGGACACGGAGACCTTCAACGCCGCGCTCAAGCACGTACTGCGTCAGGACCCCGACGTCATCCTGATCGGTGAGATGCGCGACCAGGAGACCATGGCGGCCGCGTTGACTATCGCCGAGACGGGCCACTTGACGCTGGCCACCTTGCACACCAACTCGACCTTCGAGTCGATCAACCGCATTGTCGACGCCTTCCCGCCCTCGCAGCAGAACCAGGTGCGCGCACAGCTCGCCTTCGTGCTCGAGGGTGTGCTGGCGCAGCAACTGGTGCCGCGCGCGCGCGGCAAGGGACGAGTGTTGGTGACGGAGGTCATGATTTGCACGCCCGCCATTCGGGCGGTCATTCGCGACGACAAGGTGCACCAAATCTACGGGCTTATGCAAGCCGGCCAAAAACACGGCATGCAAACCATGAATCAGGCGTTGTTCAACGCGGTGGTATCGAAGGAAATCGCGCTGGACGAAGCGATGCGCCGCAGCGGCGACCCCAACGAGCTGGCCCAGATGCTGGGACAGCCGGTGGGTGCAGGGCGCTAAGCGCGTCAGAGGACGCGTTCTCGAAGGGAGTCTGAACGATGGCGACGACATTTATATGGAAGGGCCGCAGCCCGAGCGGCGAATTGCTCTCCGGCGAGTACCAGGCGGAAACCAAGGAGGACTTGGTTAGCCATCTGCGCAAGCGCAAGATCATCATCACGTCGATGCGCGAAAAGGCGAAGGGCAACATGAACATCAAGTTGCCCGGACAAGATCATGTCAGCGTCAAGGACATCGGCGTGTTCACGCGCCAGTTCGCGACCATGATCAACGCGGGTCTGCCGATGGTGCAGTGCCTCGACATTCTGTCGCAGCAGACGGAGAAGGAATTCTTGAAGACCTCTATCGCCAAGGTGCAGGCGGACGTCGAAGGCGGCTCCACGCTGGCGGAATCGATGGCGCGCCACCCGAAGGTGTTCAGCACGCTCTACGTCAACATGGTGGAGGCGGGCGAAGCCGGCGGTATCTTGGACGTCATCTTGGTCCGCTTGGCGACCTTCTTGGAAAAACTCGACGCGTTGCAGCGGAAAGTAAAAGGTGCCCTCACCTATCCCGCCGTGGTGGCCTTCGTAGCGGTGGGTGCCACGTGCTTCATGCTCATCTTCATCATTCCGACTTTCGCCCGGATGTTCACCGACTTCGGCGGACAGCTGCCGCTGCCAACCCAAATCGTGATGGGTATCAGCGACTTCTTGCGCGGATTCTGGTGGGCGATCATCGCGGTAATAGCGGGCTTCGTGATCGCGCTGCAGCGCTACTACAAGACCGAAAGCGGCCGCCTGACCATCGACAAGTTGCTGCTCCGCATTCCCGTGCTCGGCCAAGTAATTCGAAAAGGCGCCGTCGCGCGCTTCACGCGCACCCTGGGTACGCTCATTTCGAGCGGCGTGCCGATTCTGCAGGGACTGGAGATCACGGCGCGCACCGCGGGCAACCGGGTGGTTGAAAACGCGGTCGTCGCCACACGAGAAAGCATCAGCCAGGGTAACACCATCGCCGAGCCGTTGCGCGCCAGCGGCGTGTTTCCGCCCATGGTGACGTCGATGATCGCGGTGGGCGAGCAAACCGGTGCGCTGGACGAAATGCTGGAAAAGATTGCGACGTTTTACGACAGCGAAGTCGACACGGCCGTGGATGCGCTTACCGCCATCATCGAGCCGGTCATGATCGT
>JAICFA010000009.1 GCA_025923935.1 Candidatus Krumholzibacteriia bacterium | reverse complement strand
GCCATCAAACCGAACAAGCCCAGCGTGAAGAAGTAGAACAGGTAGCCGTTGTGAGGCCACATGCGCTTGGTAAGCCCAAGCCCGGTGTCGTAGTACGGACCGTGCCCGAAGAACGGCTTCTCGAGCGCTTCTTGAAACGCCGGCCCCCACGTCATGACGCGGTTCTCTGGTACCATGCCTTCGAACTGCGTATTGGTGAAACGATCCAAAACCGACACGGCGATGGTGCGCTCGCTCAGCACGGTATCGACGACCACCAAACCCACCGACGCGGCCACCGCAATGAGCGCGATGCGCGTCCCGCCGATTCGCCTACGGAAAAACCACAACACCAGAATGAATCCCAGCATGAGACCGCTGGTGGCGCCGCGGTTGGCGGTGGCCAGGATGGCGATGAGGGTGGTGGCCACGCTCCCCATCCACAAGACCTTCTCCATCGGGTTGCGCGCCAAGATGGCGAAGTAGACCATGAAAAGGATAAGTTGCGTGCCGAAGTCGGCCAGCATGCCGTGGCTGTCGAAGGAGCCGCCCACGCGCAGGCCTTGCGCGCGGTGGTGCAGGACGCCTTCGCCCAACTTGTTGCTGAGTCCGATCCACCCCGGGATGATCTGCTTGCCGGGAAAGAACAGCTCCACCACCGCGGTCATCATCACCAGCGTGCACGTCACGCACAGCACCTTGCCAAAACGGAACAGGCGCTCCTCGTCGTTGACGAACATGTAGATGCAATAGAAGAGCGCGCACGCCGCCAGCTGGCGCCAGATAACGACCACGTTTTGCGGTAAGAGCAACGGATCGGTGACGTTGAACAGCGCCACAAAGTGCAACAACAGGAACGTCCCGATGGCGAGGTCGATGGGCGTGCGGCGCATCAGCGGCGAGCGCGCGGACGCGGCACGCACCGCCCAGATCATGGGGATGATCGTCATCAACACGGTGTTCGAGCTGCCGATGGAAATGCCGGTAGGAAACGCGAACAAGACGGCGAACAGATATATCGAGTACACCATGTCGAAGCGGAACATGAGCGCCATCAGGCCCAGGATGACCAGCCCCTTGATGGCGCGGTGGTGCGGCGAGACTGCCTGCTGGGCCGCGAAGAACGCGGCCACGGCCACCAAGGCGGCGACCGGAATGAAACGGAACGCCAGGTCGGTCAGGCGGCCGGCGACGGGTGCAGTGCGTGAGTGTCCGTTCGGCATAATCGGCGGAAAACGTGCAAGCTTCATGCCCCGCGGCGGCGGGGCGCGGGGCTACTTCTTATCGGCGACTTTATACGACTTCAACACCGCCGCCACGTGTCCGATGACCACCTTGCTCTTCATCAGCACCGGCATGCGGCGCTCGTCGTCGGTGAGCCACACGGTGAGGCGGCCTTTCTGCGTGAACACGCCCGGGCCGCGCAGGATCGGCTCCACCACCAGGCAATCGAACTCGCCGGCGTCGACTTTGATGTGCTCGCGTCCGTGCACCTTCACCAACAGCGGATAGTTCTTGCGGTCGGTGTGGTTGGCGATCGAAATCGACTGCCCCACTTCCAGCGGCAGCGTACGCACATAGTATAACGCCGAAAGCACGTCTTGGGTGCGCGGCGGGATGGGCACCGACTTGTCCTTGTATTTGGCGCGGTGCGCCGTCTGGTCGAAGTCCACGGTCTCGTCGCGCTTGAACTTCCCTTCGCGCAGGTGCTTTTCGTAACGCAGCGTGTACAGCTCGGTGGTGTCCATGCACGATTCGTAGCGGTCCCGCACCTGGTAGAACTTGGAAAAGAAATCGTTGGTGCGCGCGTCCGACACGATCCGGTAGCAGGGACGTCCCCCGATGTTGGCGATGTTGCGCACTTCGAGAGTGGCTTCGCCCGCGGTGATTAGTCCGTACTGTACGCTGAATACGAGTTTTTCGCCCGCTCCGAAACCCACCGGCCCCGGTGTGACCGCCGTGAACGAATCGGGCTCGATCTCGTCCGCGTACAGCGAGTCGTAAAACGTGACGGTGGTGTCCGAGGGAGCTTTCTTCTGCGCCTGCGATGTCGACAGCGTCGACGCGACGAGGCCCACGAAGAGAATCCAACGATACTTCATGTCAGCATTCCCTTTGATCGGGTGTTCGATGCGACGGCGCCGGTTAAGCGCCCTGTTTTGGAACCTGAGTGTCCACCTTCTGGCACAGATCCTGGTAGACGTCCAGGGTTTTGTCCACCATGGTGCGATAATCGTACCTAGACGATCGTATCCGCGCCGTTTCCGCGCAAGCCTCGCGAAGACTCCCATCGTCCAGAATGCGGAGCAAGGCGGCGGCAAACGCCTCGGGATGGCGAGGCGGCGCCAAGAGCCCCGTTACCCCATCCTCGACCAGCTCGGGGATTCCGCCCGTGCGCGTCGCGACCACCGGCACACCGAGCACCTGCGCATCCATGATGGAAGTACCCAGACCTTCCAAGTACGAGCTCATCGCGAACACGTCGAACGCGCGCAACAGGTCGAGCGCGTCGGTGCGAAAACCGGTGAACGTGACGCGCGATGCAACCCCGAGCGAGCGTGCGAGCGACTCCAGATCGGCGCGCAGCGAGCCTTCTCCCACGATGAAAAAACGAACGTCGTCGCGCTTCGCGAGCACGCGCTGGGCCGCGTGCAGGAGATCGTCTTGCGCCTTGTGGGGCGCGAGTGCAGCCACATTGCCCACCGCCAATGTGCGCGCATCGAGACCCAGCTCGGCGCGCACCGCGGCGCGATCTTTCAGGCCGTCGAATTTTGCGAGATCGATTCCGCTCATGACGACGCGCACGCGCTCTGCCGGAACGCCACCGGCGAGGAGCACGCGGCGAACGCCTTCCGATATGGCGATGTAGGCATCGGCGCCACGCGCGTATTTCCACCGGCTGGCCGGACTCGTGGCCACGTCGAAATCGACCCGCCGGCTCACCACGTGGAGCGGTCGTGCGCGGAGGCCGATGCGCGCAGCGGCCACGGTACCGTGCGCGCGCGCGGCGTGCGAGTGCACGATGTCGCAGCGACCCAGTGCGCGGCGCAGCGCCAGCAGTCCGGTCGCTCCCGTCGCAAGCGGCACGCGCTCGATCGCGAGTGTCTCGCTGCGCCGGTAGAGCTCGCCGTCGCCGGGTGCCGCCAGTGTCACTGCCACGCCGCGCTCGCACAACCCCGACATCAACAGGCGTACTTGGCCTTGGCCCCCGCGCCATGAGCGCTCCGAGTCAACCATGAGGACGCGCAGCGCACACCGCGTCATGCCGAACGCGCCTCTTCGCAGTAGGACAGAAAGCGGCGGGCGAGCGGAAGCGGGGTGAAATCGCGCGCGACCCGCACCGCTCCGGCGCGCGCGAGGGACTCTCTCCGCTCCGAATTCGCCACCAGGTCTTGTACGGCGCGCGCGAGGGACTCGGCGTCACCGGATGGAACCGCCACGATCTCCTCGTCCACGCGGAAGGTGTCGCGTAGCGCGGGCGAATCCATGCTAATCACCGCGCGCTCCATCCCCATGCATTGATACACCTTGTTGGGAATGACGCGCATCGCTTTCGGGGTCGTGCCGAAGATCCCCAGGCACACGGTGGCGGACGCGATGCGCGCCGGGAGCTCGGCCAGCGGTATGCGCGCTGTCATCGACACATTCGCCAGGCGATGGTCGCGCACGAAGCGCTCCACCTCGGCGCGCGTCTGTCCCCCGCCCACCAGCTCGAAGCGGATGCGCGCGTCGTCACGCAACCGCGCGGCCGCTTGTACGACCACCTCGACCCCGTGCAACGGAAGAAAACTCCCATAGAACAAGATCGTCGCCGCGCCTTGGTTGCGTGGGGGCGGCGCCGGCTGGAACACCGCGTCGTCATAGCCGACTTCGAGCACGCGCACGCGCGTGTCGGGCGGCGCCAGCTCGGTCATATAGAGGTCCGCGTGTGCGCGAGTGTCGGCCAGCACCACATCCGCGAGCGCCAACGACATGCGGTCGAGGTTCTTGTTGTGGGCGGCTTGCAGCCCGCGCGCGTCGACGTCGCCACGGTCGTGCACGCGGGTATCGAAGCGCGACACCAACGGATCGAAGATGCACGGAATTCCCGCGCGCCGCGCGAGCAGGTGGGCTAGCAACATGTCCTTGTGGCGAAACTCGGGTACGTAGATTGCCTCGAACGAGCGAACGTCGAGACGCCGCCAGCGGCGCAGCAACGTCGTATAACGCCGCAGCACCTTGGCGCGTGGGCTGGCGACACAGCTCGCGACCGGCACACCGAGCCGCGCGAGTCCGTTCAAGATGACTGCGCTGCGCGGATAACCGGCGTGGTGTCCGCCGAAGAGGCACACCCCTCTCATGCGGTGCGGGCGCGCTCCCACGCCTTGGCGTACTTGAGAAACACGCTGTACGACGACAACAGGCACAGCACCAGTCCGGCGTAGCCGTCGGCGATACCGCGCTGCAAGACGTACATGCGCAAGAATCGAAACGGCGGGTGTACCAGCATGTTGATGAGCGCGGCGCGACCGCCGCGCTCTATATATTGGCGCGCGCCGCGCGTCGTATACGCGTCGATCTTGGTCAGGTGGTGTGCGACGTCGCGATACGGCGTGTGTCGCAACCGCCCGCGCAACCACCCCGCCCTTCCCTGTAGCT
This sequence comes from Candidatus Krumholzibacteriia bacterium, assembly GCA_025923935.1. Taxonomy (GTDB): domain Bacteria; phylum Krumholzibacteriota; class Krumholzibacteriia; order WVZY01; family JAKEHA01; genus JAKEHA01. Next base: position 23,092 of record JAICFA010000009.1, on the reverse strand, counting down.
CGACTTCCTCGTGTACCCACGCGTCCGGATAGCGGCCGCGACGGCGGTCGTAGAGGCGCAGCACCTTGTCGCGCTGCCAGCCGCAGCCGCGAATGGTGCGCCCGAGGTAATCGCTGCGGCGGCGAATCCAAAACCCGGCGTGATCACCCGGCTCCAGCGCCGCGATCTCGGCGCGCGTGTCCGGGTCGAGCGCTTCGTCGGCGTCGAGAACCAGGAGCCAGTCGTTACGCGCACGTTCGGCCGCCCAATTCTTCTGGTCCGGCGGCGATACATACCGGCGCCGGTAAACCACCGACGCGTGCTCGCGCGCGATATCGAGCGTACCATCCGCGCTGAAGGAATCGACCACGATCACTTCTCCGAAGCCGCGCACGCTTTTCAAGCACCGCGCCAGGGTTGCCTCTTCGTTGAAGGCGGTCACGACCACGCTCACGCGCTCGAGGTTCATGCGCTGCGCTCCGCGCGTTGCAGCACGGCGTAGAGCGCGTCCCAAACGGCGTCCACCGAGACATCCATGCACGGCGAGCCGAAAGGACACTCCAGCCGGCGGCAAGGCGAGCACGACAGCCCGCGCCACAGGAACGCATCGCTGCCGCCACCCATATGCCACTCGCGCGGGTCGGTGGCGCCGAATATCGTCACGGTCGGCACGCGCGAGCACACCGCGAGGTGCTTGAGTCCCGAATCGATCGTGACGAGCGCGCGGCACGCGGACAGGAGCGCGGGCATGTCGGCGAGTGGCGTGGCGGGCGCGAGCACCGCGGTGTTACCGGACGCGGCAACGATGGCGCGCGCCGCCGCTTCCTCGCCGGGCCCCCAGAACACCAACGCGCGTCCGCCCTCGCGCGCGATGCGGCGCGCGAGGGTTGCGAACCGATCCGGCGCCCACGTCTTCACCGGCAGCGGCCGGCCCGGGTTCAATCCGATCACCTCACCCGCCTCGATGTCGCGCGTCGTGATACCCGCCGCGGCCAGCGCCGACACCGCGCGGCTGTACGCATCGGCGGCCACCGGAATGCGCGGCGGGAGCGAATCAACCTCCGCCGCACCCAGATGGCGCGCGAGTCGCATGCCCCACACGATGGGCGTGCGCGGTATGCGTACGCCGTCGCGAAACTCGCCGCGCGGCTCAACGATGGTGTAGAGGCGGCGCCGCGCGCGCACGTCGAATCCCACGCGCACCGGGGCACCCGATAGGCGCACGATCAACGCCGAGCGCGCGCTGCCGTGGAAGTCGATGGCACCGGTCGGGCGCAGTCCGCGCAATGTGGCAAGGTAACGCGCCCACGCGGCGGCACCCCGCTTGGGCGGCGACGGAAGAAAGTCGATGAAATCGAGGCCGCGCAACAACTCCGCGTACGGCGCTTCGACGACATACGCGATGCGCCGCTCGGGGCGGTAGCGCTTGAGCGCTTGCAAGGTAGCGAGAGCCGCCAGCACGTCGCCCAGCTGTCGCAAGCGTACCGCGAGAATCCACTCCACGCGCTCGCTCATCGCACGCCTTTCGCCGCGCCCAGCGATTCCGCCACCCAACGCGTCACCGCCGCCGCGGGCAAATCGTTCAAACATCGGGTATGCCCGAGCGGGCACTCGTGGCGGTGGCACGGGCGGCAATCGATATCGATGAAGGCGGCGCGGTGCGGCGCGGGGTACGGAAACCACACCGCCGGCTCGCTGCTGCCGAAAATGCCGATGGTCGGTGTACCCACCGCCGCCGACACGTGCATGACACCGCCGTCGCACGCCACCATCGCGTCTAGCCGCGAGACGACCGCGGCGAGTGCGCGAATCGCGAGCACGTCCAGAATGCGAACGCCGGTGGGGCGCAAGGACTCGGTGGCGTCGCGCTCCTCCGGCCCGGTGAAGACGACCACCTCGGCGCCGAGCTCGCTTTGCAAGCGGCCAACCAGCTCGACGAATTTTTCGCTGGGCCAGCGCTTCACGCTCCATTTTCCGCCCGGGTGTATCCCCACCAACGGCCGGCGGCTCGTGGGCGAGAGCAGCGCACCGGCGGCGGCCACTTCCGCCGGTGTCAGCGATAACGATGGCACTCCTGCGTGTACCTCGCTCGCGATCCCCAGCGGCACGCCGTAGCGCATGAACACATCGGTGACGGGACGCACCGCGCGCGGTACGGCGATGGGATGGGTATATAGGTGCCGGCGCCCGCGCCGGTTGCCGCCGATGCGCACCGGCGCCCCGGAGAGCCACGCCAGCCAGGCGCTCCGCGGGTTCGAGTAAAGGTCGATAACAGCACTATAGTGCCTTGATCGTAAATCTCTTAGGAGAGAAAAGGTCTTGCCGACGCCGTCCTCGAGAGCGAACACGCGGCTAAACCGCGAATCGCTCTGCAAGAGGTCGGCACCGGGGCGGCGCGAGAGGTAATCGATCTCCACGCCCGGCCAACGCGCGTGCAGTGCGTCGACCAGCGGAAGCGACAGCACCACGTCACCGAGGTAATTGAGTCGAGTCACCAGCACGCGGTCGCCGCGTTCGAGGCGGGTTGCGAGCGGTGCCGTCATGTGCCCGTGCTGCCCCGGCCGCCGGCGGGCGAACGCAACCGCGCGACGATTTCGCGCGACGCGTGGGTTTTGGGATCTCCGGTGATCACCGTCTCGATTCCCAATCGCTCGGCGACGGCGCGCTCCGGCACCGATTCCGGCGTGTAATCCGTCCCCTTGGCGTGCACGCTCGGACGCAGGCCTTCCAGAATATGGGTCACGTCGTCCTCGGAAAATACCAATACCGCATCCACCGCGGCGAGTGCCGCGAGCAGCTGGGCTCGGTCCGCGGCGTTCACAATCGGGCGACCTTCGCCTTTCAGACGGTGCGCGCTGCCATCGTCGTTCACCGCCACCACCAAAAAATCCCCGAGTGCGCGCGCATCGGCGAGGTAGCGGGTGTGTCCGACGTGCAGCGGGTCGAAGCAGCCGTTGGCGAGTACAATACGGCGAGTGTTCGCTTGCGCGGCGAACTCACGCAGTGCACCGAGGTCGTGAAAGACCGGTGCCATCGCGCGCTTCACGTCGTTTCCTTCTCCGCGATCATCGCGTGCACCTCGGGCGGCGAAGCCGTCGCCGTGCCCCGCTTCATGACCACGACCGACGCCGCGAAGGTCGCCATGCGCGCCGCTTCCACCAACGTGGCACCGGCTGCGAGCGAGAGTGCGACCACCGCCGAGACCGTGTCGCCAGCACCGGTGACGTCGGTGGCCTGACGGTCACCGGCAATCCCGAGAGCGGTTACTTCGCCGTTGGCGGCGCACACCACCATGCCCTTGCTGCCGCGCGTGACGATCAGATTGTCGATGCCGGCGGCCGCGATGGCGCGCACCATTGCGCGCCCGTCGAGCAAAGCGGCTTCGTCGGGCAACTGTAGTGCCGCGATCGCTTCGACTTCGTTGGGCGTGGCGACGGTGGCGCCGCGGAACGCCAGCGCGCGGTAACGGCTGTCGACCACCACCGGCACCTTGCGCTCGCGGCACGATTCCATGCACGCGTGCACCGCGTCGTCGGTAAGAACACCGAGTCCATAGTCGGCGAACAGCAGCGCATCGCAGGTGCGCGACGCGGTCAGCATGGCGTCGGTCCGCGCCGCGCGCTCGAGCGGCTCGAGGCGCACCGTGTGCGAGCGGTCGACGCGCGCCACTTGCTGCTTCTGCGCGTTCATTTCTCCCGCCATGATGCGCAGCTTGAGCGAGGTAGCGGCGGTGGGCAACGACAGCAATCCCAAGGTGTCGACACCGCGGTCGCGCAACAACGCTCCCAGCGCTTCGCCCTCGCGATCCGCGCCCAACACCCCCACTGCGAGTGCCGCGCCGCCGAGCGCGGTCACGTTCTGCGCGGCGTTGGCCGCTCCACCCGGGTGGTAAACGGTCTCTTGATAGTCCACCACCACGATGGGCGCCTCGCGCGAAACCCGCGAGGTGGTGCCCAGCAGATACTGGTCGAGCAAGAAATCGCCGCACACCGCGATGCGCCGCGACGGGTACGAGTCCAACAGGTGTAAAAAGCGATCTCGATTCATGTCACGAAATAGTATCCCAGGCTGCTCGGCGGGGGCGACGCCTTTCGGTGGGTCAAGACGAGAGCGCGCGCCGCACGCTGGCGACCACCTCGGCGGGCTCGATTCCGTTGAAGCACTCGAGCTGGGTCGGACAGTTGCGGCGAAAGCACGGGTTACAGTGAACCGGGTGCTGCACGATCGTGACGTGCGCGCCTTGCGGCGCGGTCCACGCCGGCGACGTCGACCCGAACAGCGTCACCACCGGCACCCCCAGCGACGCCGCGACGTGCGGTGCGCCGCTGTCGTTCGCCACCATGACACGCGCCGATTGCACTAGTGCAAAAAATTCGCCGAGCGAGGTTTCCCCCGCCAAATTGATCACACCCACGAGCCCCGACGCAATGCGGTCGCAGGTCGCGCGGTCGGCGGCACTGCCCGACAGCACCACCGGTGTGTCGCGCGCGATCTCTTCGCAGGCGCGGCGGTAGCGTTCCCACGGCCACGATTTCGCCGGACCGTAGGCGGCGCCGGGAACGACGAGCGCGTACCCACCCGGTGCGACTCCGTGGCGCGCGAGACGACTGGTCACGCGCAATCTCTCTGCGTCGTCGACCACGACGCGCACGTCGACTGTGCGCGTCGCGTCCGATTTTCCCAGCCGGCGAATCAGCTGTTGGTAGCTGCTGCTCAAATGTTCGCGCCGCGACGGAACCGCGACGGCGTCGGTAAGAAGCGCACGCCGTCCGTCGCTCGCAAAACCGATGCGCGTCTTAACGCGCGCGAGCCACGCCGGGAGTGCGCTCGAAAAGGACGGCGGCAGCACCACCACGGCACTCGCACCGTACGCTCGCAGCGCCGACGCGCGCGCACGAATGCGCGCCCACCGGCCGCCGCGTGCATCCGCTTGCAGCTCGTGTACGCCGTCGACGCCCCAGTAGACGCGCGCCGTATACGGCGACGACGCCACCACCACGTCCCAGCCCGCGGAGGCCGCGAGGCCCACGGCGGAGAGGCTCATTACCGCGTCTCCGAGCCAGTTGGGTGCGACGACCACCAGACGCCGTCCCGCCTCCGTCATGCGCTCGCGTGTCCGAATTGAAGCTGATAGAGGCGGTGATAGATGCCGTGCTTCGTCATGAGCTCGCTGTGCGTACCGTGCTCGCTCAAGCGGCCGCGCTCGAGGACGAGGATCTTGTCGGCGTGACGGATGGTCGACAAGCGGTGGGCGATGACGAAGGTGGTACGACCGGCGAAAAGCCGCTCCATCGCTTCCTGCACCAGGCGCTCGCTCTCGCTATCGAGAGCGCTGGTCGCTTCGTCGAAGATGAGGATGGCGGGGTCGCGCAGGATGGCGCGCGCGATGGCGATGCGCTGGCGCTGTCCGCCCGAGAGCTGCGCGCCGCGGTCCCCGACCACGGTGCTGTACCCATCGGGAAACGAGGTGACGAAGTCGTGGGCGTTGGCGGCGCGCGCCGCGCGCTCCACCGCTTCCTTCGTCGCGTGCGGGCTCCCGTACGCGATGTTGTTATAGATGCTGTCGTTGAAGAGGATGGTTTCCTGCGTCACGATTCCCATGAGCCCGCGCAGCGATGCGAGCGAGAGAGCGCGCGTGTCCACGTCGTCAATGGTGATGCGCCCGGCGGTGGGCAAGTAGAAGCGCGGGATCAAGTCCACCATCGTGGTCTTGCCCGCCCCGCTGGAACCGACGATGGCGACCACTTCGCCCTTGTGCGCGGTGAACGACACGTCGCGCAAGACGGTTTCACCCACCACGTACTCGAACGACACCTGCTCGAAGCGAATCTCGCGCTCGAAGGCAGCGGTCCGTCCGGGGTCGCCGGCGGGCTCTTTGGCCACGTCGAGCAGCTCGAACACGCGCTGCGCCGAGGCGGTGGCTTGCTGCACGAGGGTCGCCAAGCGGCTCAAGTTCTTGAGCGGACTCACCACGAACAGCATGGCGGCGACGAACATCACAAGATTTTCCGCCGGCAAGCCGCCGTCGATGACGCGCTGGCCGCCGTACCACAACACGACCGCGAACGACACCGTTCCCAACAGCTCCGAGGTGGGAGCGGACAGTGCCCCGTACATCTGCATCTTGATGTAGTGCATCATGTGCCGCTTGCTGTGGCGGCTGAAGCGCTCCTGCTCGTGCGAGCGCGTGTCGAAGGCTTTGACCACGCGCACGCCCGCGATGGTCTCTTCCAGATTGGCGGTCATGTCCGCCATGCCTTCTTGCGCCCGGCGGCTGCGACGCTTGAGCTTCTTTCCCACCCAGTTGATGAGGAGCACGTTGAGCGGCACGATCGCGAACACCAGCAGTGTCAGCCGCCACGACACGGTGAGCAGAATGGCGAGCGCGAGGAACGTCATGAGCGCGTTACGCAGTACACTAGCGGCGACTCCGATAACCGCGCCGCGCAGCATCGCGACGTCGTTCGTCACCTTCGAGATCAAATGCCCCGCGCGCTCGCGATCGAAATAGGACAACGGCAAGTCGAGAATGTGCGCATACACATCCTTGCGAATGCGAAACAGCACGCGCTGCTCGAGGTACTCGGTGAAGTACGTCTGTACATAGCCGAAAACGTTCTTGGCGATCATGAGGGCGATCAATAGCCAAATGAAGCGCGCGAGGCGCTCGTCGGCGTCCCCCGCGTACATCCACCCTTCGAAGCTGGACTTGAGTGCGAGGCGTGCCTCCTCGACGAAGGCCGGTAACGGAAGTCCTTCCTTGGTTTCCACCACCGTCTGCGGTGCGGGCGCGTCGCGCTCCAGGATCACGCGCAAAAACGGCGGGATGAGGGTGAGCGACACCCCGGAGAGCGATGCAAACAGCGTAATGGTCAGCGAAAGCAAGAGCATCCGCGGCCAGTACGGGCGCACGTAGGCAAGGAGTCGCCGGTAGGTCTTCATGGGGATGGTACCGGGTGGTTCCGGCCCGACCGACAATATGGGGCGAACGGGAGCCGGGCGCTAGCGCCGCGTGAGGTGCAGGAGGGTCTCGATCTTGGAGCAAACCTCATCCACGGACACTTGCTGGCCGCGAACCCCCTGGATGATCTGCACCCACGGGGCGGATTTTGGGAACCAGTTGGCGGCATCGAAGCGCGTGAAGAACCCGATTGTCGGTATCCGCATGCTGACGGCGAAGTGGAAGTAATCGGTGTTCCCGGCCAAGACTAGGCTGGCCCGGCTCAACAAGGCAAGCGATTCCTTGATGTTGCGGGGCTGGATGTCGATCACGGAGCCCTTCACGAGGGCGCGGAAGCGGGCCATCGACTTGGCGTCGAGGTTGTTGGAGATGATCAGGAGCTTCGCCCCGTGGCGGCGGCCGACCTCGGTCGCCACTTGCGCGAAGGCCGATTCGATCAGGCGGTGCCGCCCCTTCCCCATACCCGGGTCGACCGCAATCAGCATGGTGTCCTTGCCGGGGTTGCGGAAATGGATCATCTGCTGGGCCCAGCGCACGTCGGCGTCCGGAAGGCGCCAGGCGGGTATGGCTTCGCTGGGGCTCTGTCCCAGGACACTCAAGTACGACAGCGCGCGCGGTGCTTCGTATTGCCCGCCATCCGTCGAATTACGGATCTCGCAGTTGACGAAGGGATAGGTGAACTGCTGTTGAAATCCGATGCGCAGCTTCGCCTTCGACATCAGGGCCACCAACGAGCGTGCGAGGCTGAATTCGTGTCCGAGCAGGAACACAATGTCGAACCCGCGGCTCTTGATACGCTGCAGCAATGCCATGTAGGTGCTCGACAAGAGCGACAAGTGCTCGGGCTCGTAGCTGATCATTTCATTGATGGGCTCGAGCGTGCGAATCAACTCGCCGTTGCCTTCGCGCACCAGCACGGTGACACGCATGCCGGGGAAGCGGCGCTTGAGGTGGTTCAAAACCGGGGCGAAGAAGAGCAGCTCGGTCAGATCGCCCGAGTCGACCACCAACACACGGCTTTGGTTGTTGATGTCGGCCGGAAGGGAAAAACTTGCCTGGTTGGCGATGCGCGAGAAAAGCGGGGTGAGTACCCCGACCATCTGGTCGCGCCGCTGGGTGAGAGTCGTCGTGGACACGCTGAATCTCCGTGGATCCGGGCTATCGCCTACCTGGGAATCGACGTAACTACAGCAAATCCAGGGCCAATCATTCCCAGACGATGGTCTTGTCGATGGCCTCGGAGGCCCGGTGGATGGGCACCAAGTTCAAGTCTTTCTTGATGATGTCCGGAATGTCCTCCAGGTCGCGACGGTTCGAATCCGGAAACAGAACGGTCTTGATCCCGGCCCGGTGGGCGGCTATGACCTTGTCTTTGAGCCCCCCGATGCCCAGGACCTGGCCTGTCAGTGTCAACTCTCCCGTCATGGCGACGTCGTTGCGCGCCGGCCGGTCGAAGAGCAGCGACGCAATGGTGGTCGCGATCGCCACCCCGGCACTGGGCCCATCCTTGGGGACCGAGCCGGCCGGCACGTGGATGTGGACGTCCCAGCGGTTCAGGAACTCCTTGTCGGGCGCCTTCGACAGATAGTGCGACGCCACGTACGACAGTGCGGCCTCCGCGCTCTCGCGCATGACCCCGCCCAGCTGTCCCGTCAGGCGCAGATGCCCGCTTCCCTTCACCTTCACCGACTCGATGAACAGGATCTCGCCGCCGTCGAAGGTCTTCGCAAGGCCCGTAACCACACCCACCATGGGGCGCTTGCGCGCGATCTCGCTGTGGTACTCCTCTTGTCCCAGGAATTCGCGCACGTTCTTCGCGGTGACGCTGACGGCGCGCTTGTTGCCGCCCGCCAGCCGGCGCGCCACCTTGCGGCAGATGGAGCCAAGCTTTCGCTCCAGCTCGCGCACCCCCGCTTCGCGCGTGTAATGGCGAATGATGTGACGCAGCGCGTCATCGCTGAACTTTAGCACCTTGGCCGGGACACCATTGTCATCGAGTTGCCGCGGCAGCAGATACTTCTTCGCGATCTCAACCTTGTCCAACGTGATGTACCCGGGAAGCTCGATGACCTCCATGCGGTCCAAGAGCGGACGCGGCACCGAGTCGAGCACATTGGCGGTAGCGATGAAGAGCACCTTGGAGAGATCGAACGGAATGTTGAGGTAGTGATCCTCGAAGCTGTCGTTCTGCGCCGGATCCAGGACCTCGAGGAGCGCCGACGCCGGATCTCCACGAAAATCCGATCCCAGCTTGTCGATCTCATCGAGCATGAACACCGGATTGTTGGTGCCCGCGGTGCGCATCCCTTGCACGATTCGTCCCGGCAACGCGCCAATGTAGGTGCGGCGGTGGCCGCGAATCTCCGCCTCGTCGCGCATGCCGCCGAGCGAGATGCGCACGAACTTGCGGCCCATGGCGCGCGCGATCGACTTGCCCAGCGACGTCTTGCCCACACCCGGCGGTCCCGCGAAGCAGATGATGGAGCCCTTCATCGAGCGCTTGAGCTTCTTGACCGCGAGAAATTCCAAGATGCGCTCTTTGACGCGCTCCAAGTCGTAGTGATCCTCGTCGAGGATCTTTTCCGCTTCGATCATGTCGAGGTTGTCGTCGGTGGACGTGTCCCATGGCAAGTCGAGGATCCAGTCGATGTAGGTCTTCGACACGGTGTACTCGGCGGCACCCGGCGACATTTTTTGTAACCGGTCCAACTCCTTGATGGCCACCTCGCGCGCTTGCGGCGTGAGCTTGGCGGAGTCGATCTTCTCGCGCATCTCTTCGGTTTCGACCGTGCGGTCCTCGTCTTCGCCCAGCTCGCGTCGAATCGCCTTGAGCTGCTGGCGCAAGTAGTACTCGCGCTGCTCGCGGTCCATCTCTTTCTTGACATCCGCTTGCAGCTTTCGTCCGAGCTTCATGACCTCCATCTCGTCGGCGAGATAGCGCGCGAGAGTCTTCAAGCGCTCGGTGGCGTCGGGCTCTTCCAACAGCTTTTGCTTGCGATCCAGCTCGATGTTGAGGTTGGTCGCGATCACGTCGGCCAGGCGGCCGCCTTCCTTGATGTTGTTGATGATGATCTTGAGCTCGTCGGCCAACGTATCGGATTCGTCGACCATCTTGGAGAAGGTGCGCACGACGTTCTGGACGTACGCCTTGTGCAGCTCGGTGTCGCTCTCGATCTCGTCCAGCGGGCGCACACGGCCCTTGAGATACGGGACCACTTGCGTCACTTCGGTCAGCTCGATACGCGCAATGCCCTGCGCCAGCAATCGCATTTCCCCATTGGGAAAGCGGATCATCTTCTGGATGTGGATGGCGGTCCCCACGCGATAGATGTCGTCGGGACCCGGGTGCTCGGTCTCGGCATTCTTCTGCGTGAAGGCGCCGATGATCTTGTGCTCCGCCAGCGCCTCGTCGGCCAAGCGCAGAAGATTCGGGTCGCGCAGAATGAGCGGCACCATCATGAGCGGAAACACCACCGCATCGTTGATGGGCAGAATCGCCAGCTCGCTGGGAATGCTACCCGTGCTGACGCCGGGCTCTTCGAACTCGAGTGTGTTACGTGACTTCACCAAGGGCGTTCTCTCGTCTCTCTTCTATGGTTCGATCGCGACTATTCGATTTCGACACGGCGCCGGCCGGGCTGATCGCCGCGCTTGCGCAAGCGAATCTCGAGCAGTCCGTTGGCGTAGCGGGTAGTAACGCTCTCGCGCTCGACCGGGACCGGAATGCCGATCAACCGCTGGAACGGTCCCACTTGAATCTCGAGTGCGTGGAATTGTTTCTTGCCGACGGGGATCAAATCCTTGCGCACGCCGCTGATGCGCAGGATGTTGCCGTCGGTGAACACATTGATGTCTTTGGGATCCATCCCCGAGATATCCATGATGACCACGAATTCGCCGTCGGTTTCGAAGACGTTCATGGCGGGCTCCCAACCGAAGCTCGTCTTCATCTTGATCTTGTGCTTGGTCGGCGTGTGCTCCGACATCAGCATCTCGAGCAGCTCGCGAATGTTGTCGAACTCGCTGGCCTCGAGTTCGCGGGACAGCGCCCACGCGGGGGCGTGCGGCATCCTGACGTTCATAACCATCTCCTAATGCATTTTTTGGCGCTAAGCGTTGGCGTCGCCGCGCATTACAGCGACTTTTGCACTGTACCGGCGCCGCAATCCCCTGTCAATAAAGCAAACGGCCCCGCGGAGGCTTTCCGCGGGGCCGCGGGACGAACCGGGCCGTGCCCACTCGGCCGGATCATCGATCTCGCAGCGATCCCTTCTTGGGCGCCTCCCCCAGCGACGACGTCGTGGTCGGCGGCACACGCGAGGAAACGCCGCGCGGGTCGTCCGGGAGCGGAACCGACCCGGAGGCCACGCCACGACTCCACTCCCACTCCACCAGCATGCGCTTGGCGAATATGAAGTCGTAGCGCAACCAATCCGCCTGGTTTTCGCTCGTCAGTACGTAGGTCCAGCGCTCCTCGTCGCGATCGGCGTCGCGTTCGCGCACGTCGGGCATCCCCCAAGCGGCCAGCACGTCGTAGTAGCCCATACCGACGGCGACTTCACCCCGCGTAATCGCCCCGTTGAAGGGGCCACCCGGATGAGTCCGCATGTACTCGTCGCGAATCTCGAGAATGGCCGCTGTGTCCTCGCGACGCGGCGGGCTCGTCGCGCACGAGGCAAGCACCGACGCGGCCAGCGCGAGCAACAAGACCTTGGAGCAATAGCCACAACGGGGCCGCATGAATGCCTCCTGCACCGGTTGATGTCGGGAAATTCCACGCGAGGACTCGCGCGGCCGGCTTGCGTCGCACCCTGACTCGACGACACGCCTGCCCATGCAGGAGCACAAACCGGCCCAATTGCGGGCGCAACCGTTACGGTTTACGGAGGAAATGAATCGCGGAAACTCCGGGGAACTCCAGCGTCTCTTCGCGCACATAGCGTGCGTCGATTTCGGAGAGAATGCGGCCATCTGCATCGTCGACCCACGGCCGCGCGCGCACGTACCAAAGTCCACTGCATTGCACGACGAGACGCGCCAGTTCATCTTGCATCAAGCGCCCACTGGGCTCACGAAACACGAAGCGCACCGGAGCCGGAGTCGCGTGATAGCGTTCCACCACTTGCCACACGGTGGGCGCGAAGATGCACTCGCCCGGAACGATGCGCGCGTCGATGGCGCGCACCGCGGCGCGCACGTCCTCTTTGGCGTAGCGCGGGTCGGCGTAGTGATTCCACAACGACCATGCGCACGTGGCGAGCACCAGTGCTCCGGCCACGGCGCGCGCGCGGGGACGCAAGAGGTCGATGCCCACCGCCACCAGTGCCAAGTACATCGGCAATCCCACCAGCACGTAGCGGACATTGAACGCTTTGGCGTTCTGCCAATTGAGCACGAGTGTGGCCGCCAGCGGAATGACCACATAGAGAATGGTCTCCAACACGGGCCAGCGTCCATGCGTGCGCGCCCCACGCACGATGCCCAGGAGCACGAGGCCGCCGAACAGCAGTGCGACCCAGGCCACCACCGGAGCATGTTTCGCCGCCACGCCTCCGATCGACGTCACGTCATGGAGCTCGCGCAGCGACGGTCCCAGCGTGAACCCGACGCTGTAGGTAAAGGCGGCGTACGGCACCGATTCGATCCGGAAGGTGGTGTCGCCGCGCAAGCGCTCCGCGGCGTCCAACTGTCCGGGGCGAACCGGTGTGGCGAGCTTTCCGAAATCGATGTAGGTCGTGACGCGGTAGATCCATGGGGAGAGCAACGCGAGCACCACCAGTGTGGCCGCGGCAAAGCGCACCACGGTGCTCGGCGAGACGCGCGCGCGCCGGAAGTACGACACCGCCTGTGCTACGAAGGAGAACGTCGCCGAAAAATTCGACAGCACCGACGCGGCGACGCACACCGCATATCCGATGGTCCGCCGGGCGGTGCCGGCTTGGACCAGGCGATCCACCGCCACCGCCGCCGCCATGGCGAAGAACACCACGAAGGCGTAGTTGCGAATCTCCTGCGAGTAATGAACGTGCAGCGGATTGACGGCGAGCAAGAGTGCACCCCAGCACGCTGCGCGCGCACCGAAGCGCGGTCGCATCCACGCGAACGCGAGCGGAACGGTGGCGGTACCCGCAATGGCGCTGGGCAGGCGCAACCAGCCGTCGTTGCTCGACACCAGCGAGAACATATAGATCGCGAAGGCGTGCAGCGGGCCGTGGATGTTGTGGCGCAGGAGCTGCCACAACGGGTAGCCGGGCTTCGGTGTGGCGACTTCCAGCGTGAGGTATTCGTCGATCCAAACACTCTGCGCGCCGATGTGCCACACCCGCAGCACCGCGGCCAGCAGAACGATGGCGCCCAAGAACGGACGCATGCTGCGGGTGGAATCGTCTCTCATGTGTGCGCGGGTGTTTTTCCGCCGGCCGGCGGAGTGCGTGATATAATTTGCACCCGCGTCGTGTGTCGTGGTCCCGCTGGAGGAGTCCCAGTTGTCGCTCGAATCGCGTCTTTACATCGGTCCCGCGGGCTGGCAGTACGACGATTGGTACGACCCGGTGTACCCGTCTCCGCGCCCGCGCGGCTTCGATCCGCTCGCATATCTCGCATCGTACTTCAACCTCATCGAAATCAATAGCACGTTCTACCGTATCCCGAGTGCCGCGACGTGCCGCAAGTGGGTATCACGCATCGAAAGCCATGCACGCTTCTTGTTCACCGCGAAAGCGCACCAATCGTTCACCCACCGGTCCGATTCCAGTCCGATCGACCGCGGCGAATTCGTGCACGCCATGGCGGCGCTGCACGACAAGGAACGCCTGGGCGCGGTGCTCTTGCAGTACCCGTGGTCGTTTCGTTTCGCACCGGCGTCGCGGCAGCGCCTGGAATCGCTGCTGGGCGACTTGCGCGCGCTTCCCGTGGCACTCGAAGTACGCCACGCCAGTTGGGAGACGGAAGAAGCGCAGACGTATCTACAAAGTCTCGACATCGCGGTGAGCGGTGTCGACCAGCCGCTCCTGGGCGAGTCGCTGCGGCCGTATCGTTTTCGCGCCGGGCCGGCCGGCGCCTACTTCCGCCTGCACGGGCGCAATTACCGCAATTGGTTTGCACCCGACGCGGGCCGCGATGCGCGTTACGACTACTTGTATACGCCAGACGAGCTCTCGCCCTGGGCCGACGTGATCAAGGCCGCGGGCAGCGCGAGCGAGCGCGTGTTCGTCGTTTTGAACAATCACTTTCGCGGACAGGCCCCGGCCAACGCGCTCGAGCTGCAAGCGATGCTGCTCGGCGGCTCGCTGCCCGCTCCGCCCGCGCTGCGTCGCGCCTTCCCCGCGCTCCATGCGCACACCACGCCCTTGGATCCCACATCGGGAGAGGGCGATTTGTTCGAGAGCCGTTAGCGAGAGAGGAAATAGACGGCCGCGGCGGCAATGAGGAGAACCCCGCCGGCAATCAGTGCCGGGTGCACGCCGCGAAAACGCCGCGCAAGCACGTTTCCCGCCGCCGGCTCTTCGCCGGAAAGCGGGTTGTCTTCCGGACGGTCGAAGCCGGGGCGAATGACGAACTCGTCCATGTCGAGCTTGTCCGTGCGGTTGAAGTGATTGAGGCACAAGGAGCAGAATTTCGCGTCGGCTTCTTCTTCCCAACCGCAGCGCGGGCATACTACCCCGCCGGTGAAGCTGCGCCTTTCGAGCGGTTTCGGTGCTTCCTTGGGCTTCGCCGCGACCGGCTCTTCCACCGGCGGCGGCGCTTTCTCGACCACGACGTCGAGGCGTCCCACTCCCCCGAGCTCTTCGATCACCGACATGAGCCAGCGCGCCTTCTTGTAGGGGAGCCGCTGCACGAGCGTGCAGGGCAAATGCGCTACCAACGAGCGCATGCGCGGGACCGGCGACTTCAATCGCATGGCGAGCTTGAGCGCGAAGGTGTCCGGCGTTTCGATTTCGCGATCGATGCTCTCCAAAATGACGCGATAGTCGGCGTTCTTGTCGAGCGCCGGCTCGCTGGTGCTGCTCGCCGGGCGCGGCTTGGTGGCCCGCCCCTTTTCCGCGGGGGTCGCCGCACCCATTTGGTTGAGTGCATCACGGGCCCGGGTGTCGTTGGGATCGAGATACACGATCTTCTCGTAGAAGCGCGTGCGCTGCGGCTGGCCCATCTGGCCCACGCGCGACAACTGCTCGCGCAGGCGCTCGAGCAACCCGTTGGCCGCGGCCTCTGCGTACCCCGACGGATCGTTGAAGAAATCGACCAGGCAGCGCCGGTCGCGCCGCAGCCCGTGCTGGTCCATAGTCGTCTCCAGCTCGCGCGCGATATCGGACGCCGTGGTGTAGCGCGTATCGAGTGACTTCGCCAGCATGCGGCGAACGATGGCTTCCACCGGCTCGTCGACCAGCGGATTGAACGACGTCACCGCCTGCGGCTCCGCGTTCTGGATGCGGTCCACCACTTCCGAGTAGCTGCCGCCCTCGAAGGGGCGCTTCGACGCCAGCATCTCGTACGCGACCACGCCCAGCGAGAAGATGTCGCTGACCGTGCTCACGGCTTCGCCGCGGGTTTGCTCGGGCGACATGTACGCGGGTGTCCCGACCACCTTGCCGGCGTGGGTCACCAGGTTGATCTTGTCGACCGCCTTGGCCAGACCGAAGTCGGCCACTTTCACACCGCCTTGGCGGGTGAGAATGATGTTGGCCGGCTTGATGTCGCGATGGACGAGATGTTGCGCGTGCGCGGCTTCCAAGCCATAGCAGGTGTTGAGGACGATCGATAGCGCCACGTCGAGTGGAAGCCGCGGCTGGATGCTCAGGAGCTCTTCGACGGTGAGACCGTCGTAGTACTCCATGATGATGTAGTAGGCGCCGTCGGAGCGGCCCGAGTCGATTACATTGACGATGTTGTCGTGCTGGATGCGCGCCGCGGTTTCGGCTTCCTGCTGGAATCTCGCGATGAAGCGAGCGTCGGCCGCCAGATGCGGGAGCAGCACCTTGATGGCGACCGTCTTCTTGATCGAAAGCTTGCGGGCACGATAGACCACCGCCATCCCGCCGACGGCAATCTGCTCGAGGGAGTCGTAACCGTTGATTCGAAGTAACGCCTGCATGGTTCGGGGCCCGGCACAGGGGCCATGCCAAACCGTGCACGGATCGTACCACCGCCACGGCGAACGGCGCCGGCCTTACCGTGCAGCTTTAAACCGCATGGCTAAACTGATGGGAAAACGGATGATATGGACTGAAGATTACGGCGCGGTGGCGACCGCGCGAAAGCCTTCCACGCCTTCGTCGCTGACCGCCGAGACCGCGAACTGCAGCCCCTCGGCGGAGAACCCGAAGGCGGGGGGTGTAATCGACGTCAGGGTGGTTTCGGCCAGGAGCTCGTCCGGACCCAGGCCGTTTCCCAAGAGATAGAGACGATAGTGGTCCACCGGCCCCGACACCGCAGTCCACTCGAAGGTGTAGGTGGTACCGGACGGATTGGTGATGACGAAGTTGGTCGGTGTAGCCGGGGCCGTGACGTTCAGCGCGGCGGGGAAGTCGTCCTGCTTGGGGCAGCCGGCCAATACCAGGACACCGCACAGAGCCACGGTTACCGCACTCCAACGAGCAATTGAAAATGACAGGCGCATCAATGACTCCTAGAAGCGAATGGTTCGCACCAGGCGCAGCTCGTCCCGGCGGTACTCGACCGACACGTTGGGCTCGTGCTCCACTTCGCCCGTGTCCTCTTTGGTGAGTAGGATGTCGACGATGTTCAGCGCGTACGTGACCGCCAGCGCACCGATGAAGATATTGCGCGTCTGCTCCTGGTCCTCGGCGCGGTCGAATGAGCTCGTCATGTCGGCGTACGTCGCGTTCATGTCGCCGATATAGACCACCTCGCCGCGATCCAGCTGATCTTGATAGGCGAGGTAGATCCGTTTTTCGTTTTCGTATTTGGTGACGCTGCTCGAGTAATTGACTTGGGTGGCGAACAAGCCTACCCACGATACCAGCGCCGCGGTGCCGAACAAGGACGCCTTCGCGTAGTGCCCATCCTGGGCCTGGCCCAACCCCGGCAGCAACAATGACAATAATAGAGAGTCCGTCGCCGACGCGGGAGCGGCCAGGGCCATAACAAAAACAGCGACCAAGGCGGCCGCTGTTCCACGTAACGTCTTGCCTCGA
This sequence comes from Candidatus Krumholzibacteriia bacterium, assembly GCA_025923935.1. GTDB lineage: Bacteria > Krumholzibacteriota > Krumholzibacteriia > WVZY01 > JAKEHA01 > JAKEHA01. The sequence continues at coordinate 5,998 of JAICFA010000009.1, read as the reverse complement.
ATCATGTATACGCCTTACGTTTCTGCGAGTTGAACGTGCCGGGCGACCCCCCGGGGCCGCCGTTCGACTGTCTACGCGGTCGAGCGGTGAATGTTACGTGCAAAGCCCAATCGGTGCAATTTTTTTCTCCCAGGCTGCCCTGCCCGCGGTATCACCGTGCGCGCCGGCGCCGGGGCGGTGCGTGCCATGATCGAAGCCACCGGCTTGGGCAAACGCTTCGGACCGCGGCACGCCGTGCGCGATGTCACCTTCTCCATCGGCGCGGGCGAGATCGTCGGGTTTCTCGGCCCCAATGGCGCCGGCAAGACGACCACGCTGCGCATGCTGACCGGTTTCCTTCCACCCACCTCGGGCGAGGCGCGCGTTGCCGGCTTCGACGTGGTGTCGCAATCGATGGAGGTGCGCTCGCGCATCGGCTACTTGCCCGAGACCGTGCCGGTGTACCGCGATCTCACCGTGTCGGCCTACCTCGAGTTCGTGGGCCGCTTGAAGGGCATCGCGCGCGGCGAACAGGCGCGGCGCATCGCCACCGTTGTCGACGCCTGCGGAATCGGTGACGTGCGCGGCCGGCGCATTGGTGCCCTTTCGCGCGGTTATCGACAGCGCGTCGGTTTGGCTCAGGCGCTGTTGAACGACCCCGATGTCCTCTTTCTCGACGAGCCCACCGTCGGACTGGATCCCAAGCAAATCGTCGAGATTCGCGAGCTGATCAAGAGTCTCGCCGGCCGCCGCACGGTCCTCTTGAGCACGCATATTCTCCCCGAAGTCAATGTGCTGTGCCGACGCGTGCTGATCATTCACCAGGGACGCCTGGTGGCCGACGCGCGCCCGGAAGACCTGCGCGCGCGCGGCCAAGGAACGCTGCGCATCGAGGTGGAGGCGCGCGCACCGCAAGACACGTTGGCCGCACTGCTGGCGCGCGTGGCGGGAGTCGCCGCGGTCGACACGGTGGATATAAACGCCAACGGCGATGCGCGCGCGCGCGTGACCGCCCACGACGGCGACGATCCGCGCGAGGCCATCGTCGCCGCACTGGTGGCGGCCGGCATCGGATTGCGCTCGATGTCGGTGGCGTCCGCGTCGTTGGAAGATGTCTTCCTCGAGCTCGTCACCCGGGAGGAATGAGTGCACAAGACCGCTGCCATCTTTCGGCGCGAGATCGCCTACTACTTCCAGTCACCCGTCGCCTACGCGGTGATCGCGATTTTTCTTTTGCTGGCGGGCTACTTCTTCTACAACCTGCTCGGCTATTTCAACCTTGCCTCGCTGCAAGCCATGCAAAATCCCGCGCAGGCGGGCTCACTGAGCCTGACCAGTGCCGTCATGCAACCGCTCTTGGGAAACTTGTGCACGGTGCTGTTGCTGCTGCTACCGCTCCTGACCATGCGGTTGTTCGCCGAAGAGCGCCGCAGCGGTGCGGCGGAATTGTTGTTCACCTATCCCGTATCGGATGCGTCGGTGATTGTCGGCAAGTTCGCCGCCGCGGCCACGGTGTACGCCGTCATGCTGGCGATGACGCTTCCCTACGTGGCACTGCTCGCGCACTTCGGCGACCCCGAGCCCGGACCGATCGTGTCCGGCTACGTGGGTTTGTTCTTGATGGGCATCGCCTTTCTCGCCATGGGGACGTTCTTCTCGTCGCTCGGCGACAGCCAGCTGATTGCGGCCGCGACGACGTTCGGCTGTGGACTGTTGTTCCTCGTCGTCGGCTGGATGACACCTTTCGTGCCGTCGGGCATCGGCGCGGTCTTGGGCCAGCTTTCCATCGTTCATCACCTGGAGGGATTCGCCCGCGGTGTGATCGACACCAACGATTTGGTGTTCTACGCGAGCATTACCGTGTTCTTCCTTTTTCTGTGCGCGCGGGTGTTGGACTCGGCGCGCTGGCGGAGCTAGAACGTGGACGAGCACCCGCCACAACCGACTTCGCTCGTGCGCCGCGTCGTACTTTGGCGGGCCCTGGCCGCCACCGGCGTGCTCTTGCTGGCGCTCGCACTGGCCCTCGTCACCGCCGGGGTTCGCGGGCGGGTGTCGGGCGTGGTTGCCGTCGCGGGCGGCATTCTCCTCGTGGTGGCCGCGGCCGCGAACTGGCGCACCGTGCGCGGCTTTGCCGGCCGGCGGGACACGCGCCGCGGCGCCGACGCCGTGCTCGCCATCGTCTTCATGACGGCGATTCTCATCGTCGTGCAGGCGACGTCGATGGGCCGTTCGCGCACGTTCGACCTGACGCGCAACCACCGCCACACGCTGGCGCCGCAAACGTCGGCAGTGCTCGATTCTCTCGACCGCGACGTGCACGTCACCGGCTTTTTCCGTCAAGCATCGGCCAAGCGCGACGGCGCCGAATCGCTGCTGTCGTTGTACGCGCGCCGTAGCGAGCGCTTTCGCTTTTCCTTGGCGGACCCCGACCGGCAACCGGATTTGGCGCGACGGCTGGGTGCGACGCTGGACGAGCTCGTGGTCGACGCGGGCGGCGACCGCCGCGTGGTGCGCACCATCGACGAAGAGTCGCTCACCAATGCGCTGCTTTCGCTCACGCGCTCGGGGCGGCACGCGGTGTATTTCGTCACCGGCCACGGCGAGAAGGATATTGCCAACACCGACCGCGACGGTTTCTCGGCCGCCAAGGCCCGCCTCGAGGGCCAGGGCTATGCGGTGCGCTCGCTGTCGTTGCTCGACGACGGCGCGCGCGTTCCCGACGACGGCGCGGCGGTCGTCGTGGCCGGGCCCAGGCACGATTATCTCGAGGGCGAAGCCCGCACCCTCGCGGATTATCTCGCCGGCGGAGGCGCGGCCCTCTTCCTCCTCGACCCGCGCGTCGAGTTCCCCGAGCTGGCCTCCGTTCTCTCCGGATATCAGCTCGCTCTGGTCGATGCGGTGGTGCTGGACGCGGTCGCGGTCGCGTCCGGCGACCGCGCGTTCGATGCGACCGTGGTGAAGGTCCGCCGTTACCAGCCGCACCCGATCCCGCGCGATTTCAATTATGTAACGATGTTCCCCCGTACCCGCCCGGTCGCGATTCACAGCGACACCGCGCGCGCCGGGCTCGACGTGCGCTACCTGTGTATAACCCACCCCGACTCGTGGGGCGAGACCGACATGGCGACTTTTGCGACGGGACGCGCGCAACGCGACGGCAGCGACATTGCCGGCCCCTTGCCGATCGCCGCGGCGGCCACGCGAACTCCCATGGTCGCCGCAAGCGGCGGAGTTGCCGCGGGTAACAAGAGCCGCGTGGTGTTGGTCGGCGACTCCGACTTCGCCAACAACGCCATGATCGGTGTTCTGGGTAATGGAGAGTTTTTCCTGAACTGCGTGGCGTTTCTGTCCGAAGACGAAAACCTCATTCGCATTCGCCCGCGCCGCGCCGCCGGCGACAGTGTGTTCATCACCGAGAGCCAAGGCCGCATGGTGTTTCTAGTGTGCTTGATCCTGCTGCCGCTCACACCGATCGTGGCGGGTGTCGCCGTGGCGGTGCGGCAGCGCCGCTTATGACGCTCTCGCGCACGTCGCGCGTCTTGTTCGTACTGGCGGCCGTGGCGGTGGCGGCGTACGCGTTTCTCGAGCTGCCGCGCCGGCGCGGTGAGCAGAGCGAACCACTGTTCGCACCGTTCAACGCTCCCATCGATGCGGTGCAAATCGACCGTCCCGACGGGCGCGTGCGCATCGAGGTGCGCGGCTCGCACTGGGAGACCGTCGAACCGGTCACCGACCTCGCCGACTATTCGCGCATCGCGACATTGATCGACGCCCTCGAGCGCGCGGAGATCGCGCGCCACCTAGGCCCGGCCGACGATCCTGCGCCCTTTGGATTGGCCCCACCCGCCGCAGTGGTCACACTGGAGTCGCACGGTCAAACGGTCGCGCGTGTCGAGCTCGGTACTCTCACCGTCGACAAGTCGTACGCGTATGCGCGCCGCGAAGACGGCGATGTGATCCTCATTCCCCCCGATGTGCTCAGCGCCGCCACCCACCCCAGCGAGGCGTACCGCGATCCCCACCTCGCGCGCTTCGACGTGGCGAACGTGGATGCGTTCACGGTGACACGCGACGGTGAACTGCCGGTCCATTGGCAACGAGGCAACGGTTGGTTCGCGGTAGCGGGCCACGACACCATCGCCGGCGACTCGGTGCAAGTGCCCATGTACCTGCGGCGCTTTCGCGGCATGCGCGTGCGCGCCTTCGTGCCGCCGGCCGACACGGCGGGCGTGTTCCGCACACTCGCAGGCCGGGTGACATTGCACCAGGCGAACGCTCCGCCCCTCACGATGCGCTTCGCCGCGCGTCCCGACAGCGTGTATTGGTGCCGCATCGACGGTGCGGCGCGCGTGGTCGCGGTGCAGGGCGACGTGCCCGGCGGGCTGGACGCGACGGTGGCAACCTTGCGCGACCGCCGGCTCTTGCACTTTCTCCCGGCGCGTGCGCAGCGCATTCGTTTTGCGACGGCCGATACCTCGGCGGTGCTCGTGCGCGCAGGCGGTACGTGGGCGCTTCCCAATCCCGCCCTGGGACGTATCGACCCGCGCGCGGCGTCCGATTTCGTGCGCGCGCTGCGCACGCTGCAGTACCGCCGTGTCGTGGACGGCCCCGAAACGCGCGCCGAGCCGGCAGCGTTTACCCTTGCCGTCTCGGCCGGTGGTGATACGCTTCTCGACGAGCTGCGCGGGCGGCAGGATCCGGCCACCCAGGATTGGATCGTGACCAGCCGCTCGACGGGTGTCACCAGCGAGCTCGCGAGCGCGCATTGGAACGAAGTGTGGCACCGCCTGCGCCGCATTCGCACATCCAGGTGAACCGTGAATTCCCGCTCGATTCGAGAGCCCGCGGTCGCGGGGCTATTTTATCCGGCCGAGCCGGAGACACTGGCGCGCACCGTCGACGCCTTGCTCGCCGGTGCAGGTGCCCACGCTGAACCCAACCGTCGCACTCGCCTACTGGTGTCGCCGCACGCCGGCTACGCGTACTCCGGCGCGGTCGCGGCGCGCGGATTCGCCGTCCTCGATGCGCGCACCATCGAGCGAGTGGTGCTCGTCGGCCCGTCGCACGTCGACGCCTTTGCGTTCACGTCTCTCTATGACGGCGACGCGTACGCCACCCCGCTCGGTATCCTCGAGGTCGATGGCGACGCCGTGCGCCGGCTCGAGCAAGTGCATGCGTCGATTCGCCGCTCGCCGCGCGGGCACTTCACCGCTCGCGGCCGCGGCGAGCACGGCATCGAAGTCATTCTCCCGTTTATTCAGCGTGCCTGCGGCACACCGTCCATCGTGCCGATTGTGATGGGGTCGCAACGTTGGGAGGATTGCTTAAGCCTCGGCCAGGCACTCGCCGACACCATCGACCTGGAACACACCTTGTTGGTGGCGAGTTCGGACCTCTCGCACTTCTATGCGTACGACGAGGCGGTGCGAAAAGACGCCACGTTTTGCGAGCTCTTGGCGGGGCTGGATGCTGCGCGCTTGCACGCGGCACTCCGGCGCGGCGAGTGCGAAGCGTGCGGCGCCGGTCCCGTGATCGCGACGTTGTTGGCGACGGAGGCGTGGCGCGAGCGCCAGTGCCGCATTCTCGCCCGCGTGAACTCGGGCGACGTCACCGGCGACTGTCTCCGGGTGGTGGGTTACGCATCGGCAGCCGTCACCACTCCGGTGGCAGCATGATGACGGACGTCGCGTCGCGCAGCGCGTTACTCGCGCTCGCGCGCCATTCCATCTCCGTCGCGCTGGGCACAGTGAGTTGCCCCCTGGCCGACGGCACCGGCCAGCTTCCCATTTTCGACCAGCGGCGCGGAGCCTTCGTGACGCTCATGCGCGCCCGACGACTGCGCGGTTGCGTGGGACGAAGCGAGCCCGACGGACCGCTACGCACCCTCATCCCCAGCGTCGCGCGCTCCGCGGCTTTGGAAGATCCGCGCTTCGCAGCGGTGCAGTCGTACGAACTGGCGGAGCTGACCATCGAGATATCGCTTCTCAGCGTACCGGAGCGCATATCGGACTGGGAAACG